>DONB01000216.1:0-1804 GCA_003510325.1 Thiobacillus sp.
GGTGGTGAGCCTGATCGAATGGCCGGACAAGGCCGCCGGCTGGCTGCCGCCGCCGGACGTGATCATCCGCCTGACGATTGCAGACGATGCACGCGAAATCGAGTGCGAGGCCACAAGCCCGCGCGGCGCCCACTATCTGGAGACATGTTGCACGCCCTGCTGAAAATCTTCCTGCTGTGTGGTTTGCTGGCGTCGGGCTGGACCCAGGCGCTGCAGCTGTCTGCCTCCCGTCTGTGGCCTTCGCCCGATTACACGCGGATCACGCTTGAGGCTGCGCAGCCGGTGGGGCACAAGTATTTCACCCTGTCGAATCCCGAGCGGCTGGTGATAGACCTCGAAGGCGTGGAGGCGGGCGCCGCGCTCGATGCCCTGGTCGGCCAGTTGTCGGCCGACGACCCCTACATCACGGCGATCCGGGTGGGGAAGAACCGGCCCGGCGTGATGCGCGTGGTGCTCGACCTCAAGGCCGCCGTCAAGCCGTCGGTGTTCCAGCTGCAGCCGTTGGGGCAGTATGGCCACCGTCTGGTGGTCGACCTGTATCCGGTTCAGGCAAGCCAGGAACAGGCGGCGGCTCCGGCTGAGCCGCAGCCTGCGGCGGCCGGGTCGCCCAGTCCTTCGGTACCGCAATACGCCCGGCTGATCACGGTGGCGATCGATGCGGGCCACGGCGGTGAAGACCCGGGGGCCATCGGCGCCAGCGGTTCGCACGAGAAAAACATCACGCTGGCGCTGGCACAAAAGCTCAAGCAGAAAATCGACTCGCAGGAGAACATGCGGGCCGTGCTGATCCGCGACGGCGATTATTTCGTGCCGCTCGGGCAGCGCGTCATCAAGGCGCGTGCGGTGAAGGCCGACCTCTTCATGTCGATCCACGCTGATGCCTTCATCAAGCCGCACGCACGCGGCTCGTCGGTATTCGCGCTGTCTGAGAACGGCGCCACCTCGGTCGCCGCGCGCTGGCTGGCCAAGAAGGAGAACGAGGCCGACCTGGTCGGCGGCGTCAACATCGACGTCAAGGACCCGTTCCTCAAGCGCACCCTGATCGACCTGTCGCAGACTGCCACCATCAACGACAGCCTGAAGCTGGGACATGCGGTGCTGANNCATGTCGAACAGGCCGGGTTCGCGGTGCTGAAGGCGCCCGACATTCCCTCGATCCTGATCGAGACCGCGTTCATTTCCAACCCGGAAGAGGAAAAGCGCCTCAACGATCCCGCCTACCAGGACAAGCTGGTCGACGCCATCGTCGGCGGCGTCAAAAACTACTTCGACAAGCATCCGCTGACCGCGCCGTCGCGGCTGACGCGCAATCCATGACGGTCAGTCTGCTGGGTGCGGCGGCCCCGGGTTTCGACCGGCCGCTGGAGGTGCTTGAGGCCTGCCACGGCCGCATCGCCAAACAGTGCGGCACCCTGGAAAAACTCCTTGCGCATCTGCCGGAACACGGCGCCGACCTCCAGGCACAACAGGCCGCGCGCGCAGTGCTGGCTTACTTCGACACCGCCGCGGTGCATCACCACGACGACGAGGAGCGCAACCTGTTTCCGTTGCTGGAGCAGGTCGGCGCGCCCGGCGCCTGCGACCTGGCCGAAACCCTGACCCTCGAACACGATGAACTGGCGCTGCTGTGGCGGCGCCTGCGCGGGGCACTGCAGCAGATCGAAGCCGGCACCGCCGCCGCGCTGGACGCGGCCACGGCGCACCGCTTCGTGGCGATGAATCGTGCGCATCTCGAATTCGAGAACGCCCATGTGCTGCCGCTGGCGCGCCAGGTGCTCGGCGCGGCCGAGATCGAACGTCTCGG
>DONB01000216.1:1890-12429 GCA_003510325.1 Thiobacillus sp.
GCCGCCGGCGAGGTGGTCGAGCGTCCCGCCGCGGCGCTGAAGGAAATTCTGGAGAACAGCCTCGACGCCGGTGCCACCGACATCCAGATCGACCTGGAGCAGGGCGGGGTCAAGCGCATCCGGGTCAGCGATAACGGATGCGGCATCCCGCGCGATGAGCTTGTCCTCGCACTGACGCGGCACGCCACCAGCAAGATCGCCAGNNGGCTTCCGTGGCGAGGCGCTGGCGTCGATCGCGGCCATCGCGCGGGTGCAGCTCAGCAGCCGCCACGCCAGCCCTGATCACACCGGCGCCGAGCATGCCTGGACGGTACAGGTTGAAGGCGGTCGCCTTGGCGACCCTGCGCCCGCCGCGCGCGCGACCGGTACCACGATCGACATCCAGGACCTGTTCTTCAATACCCCGGCGCGGCGCAAGTTTCTCAAGACCGAGGGCACCGAGTACGCGCACTGCGCCGAGACCGTGCGGCGGCTGGCGCTGGCCAACCCGCAGGTGGCGTTCACGCTGACCCACAACGGCCGCGTGCAGCTGCGCCTGAACGCCGAGCCGGCCCACGCGCGGGTGCGCCAGGTGCTGGGCGAGGCCTTCGAGGCCAATACGATTGCGGTCGATGCGGCTGCCGGGACGCTGCGTGTGAGCGGCTGGGNNCCAGCCGTGACAGCCAGCACGTCTTCGTCAACGGCCGTTACGTGCGCGACAAGCTGATCGTGCATGCCTTGAAGGAAGCCTACCGCGACGTGCTGCATCACCAGCTGAACCCGGCGTATTGCCTGTTCATCAGCCTGCCGCCGGATCTGGTCGACGTGAATGTGCATCCGGCCAAGACCGAGATCCGTTTCCGCGACAGCCGCGGCGTGCACCAGTTCCTGTTCCACGCGGTCGAGCGCCTGCTGTCGGCGCCGGTCGAGGCCGGGGCGATGGGGGGGGTGGAGATTCAGGAGCCGGCCGTGTCCAGGCCTGCCTATTCCGCGCCGCAGCAGACGCCGATGCCGCTGCAGGTGAGCGAGGCGATGGCGTTCTACGCACCGCTGGGGACGCAGTACCCGGAAGGGCACCGGGAACCAGGGCTCGGGAGGCAGGCATCAGAGGCGACGCAGGCTTTGCCTGAAAGCGGACAGGGCGACGCCCCGCCGCTTGGCTACGCGCTGGGGCAACTGCATGGCGTCTACGTGCTGGCGCAGAACGCGCAGGGGCTGGTGCTGGTCGACATGCATGCCGCGCACGAGCGCGTCGTCTACGAAAAGCTGAAGAACGCGCTCGATGCCCGCGCGGTGCCGGCGCAGACCCTGTTGATCCCGGTGGCGCTGACGGTCGATGCGCGCGACGTCGCGGAAATCAATCCGCATCTGGAGGCGCTCGCCGGCATCGGCTTCGAGCTGTCGGTCACTTCGCCGACCTCGGTGGCGGTGCGCTCGGTGCCGTGGCTGCTGAAGGACGCCGATCCGGTCGAACTGACCCGCGCGGTGCTCGCCGAAGTCGCCGAATTCGGCGTCGCGCGCCTGCNNCAATGCAACCACGGCCGCCCCACCTGGTTCCAGATCGGCCTCAGGGAACTCGACGGCATGTTCATGCGCGGCCGCTGATCGGGCGGCCGTCGATTTTGGCTATAATCCCGAGTTAATTAGTCAGGTATTCACGAGGTTCCCATGAACGAACGCAACGAACGCAAGACCATTCCCATCCAGGAAATCAACGAGGCCAGCAACTGCGCCGGCTCCGAGCCCTATGCGCTGATGGTGCTGGGCGATTCGATGATGCCGGAGTTCGAAGAGGGCGAAATCATCGTCGTCGAGCCGTCCGGCCTGGTCAAGGACGGCTCCTACGTGGTCGCCCACGTCAACGACGAATTCATCTTCCGCCAGATCGTGAAGCACGAGGAGGGCTGGATGCTGAAGCCGCTGAACCCGCTGTACGAGAACATTCCGGTAGCCGATATCGATGTCGCCAAAGGGGTGGTCATCATGAAGAAGCGGCCCGGAAAACGCAGCGAACAGAAGCGCTATATCTGAGCGTCCTGCGTATCCTGATGAATTCAAAAAGGATTCTGTAGTCCTTTATTGATCAATAAAACTACAGGGTGCATCAGGAATTTGAATATATTAGTTGACTAATATACTCAGGTATATACACTGGAGGTCGTGTTCAACCTTTCCTACAGGAGATAAACCATGAGTGGACTGATCGCTAATTTTCCGACCGACGGTATCGTGACCATCAACCGGGTGATTCTGAAGCCCGAATATACGGTGGATGACTTGCAGGAACGGGTGGCGTTTCTGTGTGAAAACGTCAAGACCTATCATTCCGACACCGGCTTCGTCGGCGGCTTCGTCGCGCTGAATTCCGGCCAGGTGTCGAACGAAGGCTCGACCATCGGCCAGGCCGTCGAGAGCCCGATGAAGGGCAAGGAGGCGCTGATCGTGACCTTCTGGACCACTTTCGACAACCACGAGAAGTCGCACCAGTCGGAAACCTTCCAGCCCCTGTTCCAGAAAGTGCTGGACCTGTGCGAGAACGGCAACGAGGAAATCGCCTACGAAATGCTGTGGTCCGGCAAGGCCTACGGTCCTGACGAGATCGCCGCGGCACGCCAGGCCAAGGCGCAGTACGCCAACGCAAGCTGATTGCGCGGGCAGCCGAAGCCGAAGCGGCGGGGGAAACCCCGCCGCTTTTTTGTGGCCGCTTGTCCGACAAGGCGCGGCGCAGCAAGGCCAACGTCAGCGGCGCCTGATTGCGTTCGCCGCCCGCTTTAACTTATGCGGTGCCTTCCATGCTGCGTGAATATTTTCCAGCGCGGGCGAGGCCGTTCAGATGGCAGCGGTTCAACAGCGCACGCTGCGCGGCGACGACGTTGTCCTCCTGTCCAAGCCAGGCCTCCAGCACCGGCGCCTGCAGGGCCCGCCCATACGAGAAGCTGACCTGCCAGGGCTGAGGCTCCATCGCGTTCATCGCGTTCAGGTGATCGGTCGCATCGGCGGCGCTTTGCCCGCCGGAGAGGAACACAATGCCGGGAACCGCCGCCGGCACGGTGCGCCTGAGGCAGCGCAGCGTGGCCGCAGCCACCTCCAGCACGCTGGCCTGGACCGGGCACAGCTTGCCGGCAATCACCATGTTCGGTTTCAGCAGCATGCCCTCGAATGCCACCCGGTGGGCGTCGAGCTCGGCAAACACCGCCTGCAGCACCTGTTCCGTCACCGCCTCGCAGCGCTCGATGCCGTGGGCGCCGTCCATCAGCACTTCCGGTTCCACGATCGGCACCAGCCCCGCTTCCTGGCACAGCGCGGCGTAGCGGGCCAGCGCGTGGGCGTTGGCGCGGATGCCGAAGGGCGACGGAATGTCGTGTTCGTCAATCTCGATCACAGCCCGCCACTTGGCGAACTGCGCGCCCAGCTGCCGGTATTCGGCGAGCCGCGCGCGCAGGCCGTCGAGGCCCTCGGTCACTTTTTCACCCGGATACAGCGCCAGCGCCTTGGCGCCCTGGTCGACCTTGATGCCGGGGATGATGCCCCGCTCCGCCAGCAGCTGGGGGAAGGGAACGCCGTCTTGCGTGTGCTGGCGCAGGGTTTCGTCGTACAGGATGATGCCGCCGACCGTGCGTTCGATGCCGTCGGCCGTAAACAGGATTTCGCGGTAGCGCCGGCGGTTCTCCTCGGTGGATTCCACCTGGATCGAAGCGAAGCGCTTCTGGATCGTCGGATTGCTTTCGTCCGCCGCCAGCACGCCCTTCTGCTCCGCGACAATGGCATTGGCCACGGATTTGAGTTCGTCGATATTCATTTGAGAGGACTCCGGTCTGGAAAAGTGATCAGGCAGAGCATTCATGCCCACCCTACGCACTGTAGACGCTGTTTGTGATGCTGTACCCGCCGCGNNCGCGGCATGGACATCGGCACCGCCAAGCCCGACGCCGCCACGCTCGCCCGCGCGCCGCACCATCTGCTGGATATCCGCGACCCTACCGAAGCCTATTCGGCCGCCGCGTTCTGCGACGACGCGCGGCGCCTGATGGCCGACATTACCGCGCGCGGCCGCGTACCGCTCCTGGTCGGCGGCACCATGCTGTACTTCCGCGCGCTGCTGCAGGGCCTGGACGACCTGCCGCGTGCCGATGCAGCGCTGCGCACGCAGCTGGAAGCCGAGGCGGCGGCGCGCGGCTGGCCGGCGCTGCACGCCGAGCTGGCAGCGATCGATCCGGCCACCGCCGCCCGGCTGGCGCCGAACGACTCCCAGCGCATCGGCCGCGCGCTGGAAATCTTCCGCCTCAGCGGAAAGCCGATGTCGGCGCTGCTCGACCGTACTCAGGCCGACTTGCCCTACCGGGTGCTGCAGCTCGCGCTGATCCCGTCCGACCGCGCCGTGCTGCACCAGCGCATCGCCGACCGCTTCGACGCCATGCTGGCCGAAGGCCTGCTCGACGAGCTGAAATCCCTGCGCCAGGCCTATGCGCTGTCGCCCGACCTGCCGTCGATGCGCGCGGTCGGCTATCGCCAGGCCTGGGCCTGCCTCGACGGTGAAATCTCGCTGGATGAACTGCGCGAAACGGGCATCGCCGCCACCCGCCAGCTCGCCAAGCGCCAGCTCACCTGGCTGCGCTCGTGGCCGGATGCGGTGGAACTGGATAGTCTGGCGGAGGATCTGGAAGCCCGGGCGACGACGCGGGTGGAACGTCATTTGCAGACTTAAGGCACGCTGATTTATTCGTCATTCCGGCGAAAGCCGTAATGACGAAGGTTCAAGTCTTATTCCTTGCTCGTCGACTCGACCTTCACGCGCGCTTGGCCGCGGTGGAAACGGATGCCGATTTTTTCGCCGGCATTCAGCACCGAAGCATCCTGCACCACCTTGCCGCTTTCGCTTTGCACGATGCTGTAGCCGCGTGCCAGCACGCCTTCCGGGTTGAGATGGGCGAGGCTGCTGGCCAGCCGAGCCAGATCGAGCTGACGCCGGCCGAAGCCGCCCTCGACCGCGCGCCGGGCGCGCAGGCCGAGCGCGTTNNCCCGCTGCTGTTCGCGGCGGACGACGTGGATCGGCGTCACCAGCCGCTGGCTCAGCCGCGCGATGCGCAGCTGCTCGGTCGTCAGGCGCGTGCCGCTGGCGTGGTGCAGGCGCTGTTCCAGCTGGTTCAGCTCGGCTTGCCGCCGGCGCAGCTGCTCGGCCGGGTGGACCAGGCGGCGCGCCAGGAAATCCAGGCGCTGCATCTCGGTCTGCTGCCGGCGGCCCTGATGGTGCTGCAGCTGGCGACCCAGGTGCCCCAGTTGCTGCAGCAGTTCGGTGCGTACCGGGCTGGCGAGTTCGGCCGCCGCCGTCGGCGTCGGCGCGCGCAGGTCGGCGGCAAAGTCGGCCAGGGTGAAATCGGTTTCGTGGCCGACCCCGCTCACCACCGGCATCGGGCTCGCGGCAATCGCGCGCGCCACCGCCTCGTCGTTGAACGCCCACAGATCTTCCAGCGAACCGCCGCCGCGGCACACCAGCAGCACGTCGCACTCGGCGCGCGCGCCTGCCGTGCGGATCGCCGCGGCGATCTGTGCGCCGGCGCCCGCGCCCTGCACCGGGGTGGGGTAGAGGATCACCGGCAGGCCCGGCATGCGGCGCGCCAGCGCGGTCAGCACGTCGTGCAGCGCTGCGGCCTGCGGCGAGGTGACGATGCCCAGGGTGCGCGGAAAGCGCGGCAGGGCCCGCTTCTTCATCGGGTCGAACAGGCCTTCGGCTTCCAGCTTGGCCTTCAGCCTGAGGAAGGCTTCGTACAGCCGCCCGGCACCGGCGCGGCGGATCGCCTCGGCACCCAGCTGGAATTCGCCGCGCGCCTCGTACAGCGAGGGCAGGGCGCGGATCTCGACGTGGTCGCCGTTGGCGGGGGTGAAATCCGCGAACTGGTTGCGTCCGCGGAACATCACGCAGCGCACCTGCGCACTCGCATCCTTCAGCGAGAAATACCAGTGGCCGGAGGCGGCTCGAATGAAGTTGGAGACTTCGCCCTCCACCCACAGCAAGGGCAATTGCGATTCGAGCGCGCGGCGCGCCATGCGGTTGAGCTCGCTGACGGTGAGCACGGGCAGGGCGGGCGGGCTGTCGAGAAGATGGTCCGAAAATTCCATGGCGAGCAGGATAACGGGTTCAGTCTGGGCATGGTTCATGCACAGTCATCAAACGCTCACAAAATAATTTTGATCAGCCTATTGACGATGCTTGTGTTTTTATAAGTGCTTGAAATTAAAAGAATAAGAGCATTGTCTACTTTTTGGGCCAAAACACTTTTTCCTTTGTGGCCGGGTGTTTAGGGGGAGCGGCAGGCAGTTCTTCACAGACTTATCCACATCAATTGTGGAGAACTCGAAACCTTCCGCAAAAATGCCGTCCCGATAAATTGGTGCTTGCCGAAACCGGCACGCGGGCGCTACATTTCGCCTGGTGTTTTCATTTGGAGTGGTGTTCAGTGCTTGCCATTATTGAGGCGGCCGGTTGGCCGATCTGGCCGTTGATTCTGGCCTCGGTCATTGCCGTGGCCATCATCATCGAGCGTGCCTACAGTCTGCGTGCACAGGAAGTCGCCCCCGCCAGCCTGCTGCTGGAAACGATCAAGGCCTACCAGGAGCGCGGCGTCACCCAGGATCTGATTGCGCGGCTGAGCGACGGTTCGCCGATGGGTCGGATCTTTGCGACCGCCCTGAAGAATGCCCACAACTCGCGCGAAGTGATGAAGGAGTCGATCGAGGAATCCGGCCGCGCCGTCACCCACGAACTCGACCGCTTCCTGACTTCGCTCGGCACCATCGCCAGCATGGCGCCGTTGCTGGGCCTGCTCGGCACGGTGATCGGCATGATCGAAATCTTCGGCGCGCAGACCTCCAGCGGCACCAATCCGGGCCAGCTGGCACACGGCATTTCGATCGCCCTGTACAACACCGCGTTCGGCCTGATCGTGGCGATCCCGGCGATGATCTTCTATCGCTTCTTCCGCGCCAAGGTCGAATCCCTGGTGGTCGACATGGAGCAGCAGGCGATCAAGCTGGTGGAGATCGTCCACGGCGATAGAAAGTAAAGCAGCCATGAATTTTCGCCGCGGCCGCCGCGAAGACTATCCGGAAATCAACCTGATTCCGTTCATCGACATCCTGCTCGTCATCGTGATTTTCCTCGCGGTGACGACCACCTACGCGCGCTTCGCCGAGCTCAAGATCAACCTGCCCACCAGCACCGCCGAGCAGACGCCGACCCCGCCCAAGCAGATCGAAGTGGTTGTGGCCGAAAACGGCCGCTACCAGATCGACAGCACCGCGATCGGAGACGCCTCGATCGACGAACTGGCTGCCGCGCTGAAAAAAGCCGCCGGCGACCAGGCCGAGCCGGTGGTGGTGATCAACGCCGATGCGCAGGCTGCCCATCAGTCGGTGGTGAACGTGATGGAAGCGGCACGCCGGGTCGGACTCAGCCGCATCACCTTCGCCACCCAGACCGCCCCGTAGATTCCGCTCCCGGATCCACCGTGACTGTGTCGACTTACCCGCAAGGGGCCGGCCGTGGTTGTAAAGTCTTCGCGTCACGCTTGATCGGAAAACGGAACAGGGCTCGCACGTGATTTCCCATCCGCACCACTGGGCGCACACTGGCGTGCTCACGCTGCTGCTTGCGCCCCTTGCAGCCCTGTTTGCCGTCGTGTCCTGGCTGCGCCGCTTCGCGTACCGGCGCGGCTGGCTACGCAGCGAAGCGGTCGGCGTGCCGGTCATCGTGGTCGGCAACATCACCGCCGGCGGCAGCGGCAAGACCCCGTTGACGATCTGGCTGGTGAACCGGCTGCGCGCCCGTGGCCTGTGCCCGGGCGTGGTCAGCCGCGGGTACGGCGGCACGGCGCGCGGCGTCGTCGAAGTGCAGCCGGACAGCCCGCCGACCGCGGTGGGTGACGAACCGCTGCTGATCCGGACCAAGACCGATGCGCCCGTGGTGGTGGGACGCGATCGCGTGGCCGCCGCCCGCACCCTGCTGGCGCGTCATCCCGGGGTCGACGTCATCGTGTCCGACGACGGCCTGCAGCATTACCGGCTGCAGCGCGACGTCGAGATCGCGGTGATCGACGCGGCGACCGGACTGGGCAACGGCTGGCCGCTGCCGGCCGGCCCGCTGCGCGAACCGCAAAGCCGTCTCGCCCAGGTCGATGCGGTCGTCCAGGTGGTGCGCGGCGCCGCGCAGCCGCGGCCGTTCCAGGGCGCGTGGCGCGCCGATTACACCGCAGGGCGCGCGTACCGCCTGCGCGCACCACAGGAAAAACGAGCGCTGCGCGAGCTGCCGCAGCACGACTGGATTGCCGCCACCGGCATCGGCCGCCCGCAGGGATTCTTCGACATGCTGACCGCGCAGGGCGTCCGCTTCAGTCCACGCGCCTTTCCGGACCACCACGTTTTCCGACCGACGGACCTGCCCGACGGCGGAGCGGTGCTGATGACCGAAAAAGACGCGGTAAAATGCCAGACGTTTGCAGGAGCAGACTGGTGGGCGCTGGAACTCGACGTCGCACCGGAAACCGGGTTCATCGACTGGCTGGATGCACGCATTCGCCCACAATAAAAAAACGGCATGCGCATCGAGGGAGGGAGCTGTGGGTATGCAATATTCTGACTGGGCCGAGCGCCGCCACCCCTGTCGTTGGGAAGCCGAAACCGCGGATTCCGGTTTCTGGGTGCCCGACCGTTCCGAAATCGTCACCCAGTTCTTCACCCGCTATCTGTTCTTCTCGCTGGCGGTCATCTATTTTTCCACGCTGAAAGACGTCCCTCCGGTGCTGTTCAGCATCGAGCAGCTGTTGATCGCGCTCGGTGCCTATTTCTTCCTCAACACCTGGTCCTTCAGCCAGGCGCTGAAGGGCGTCACGCTGCTGAAGATCCGCAGCGCCATGAGTGCCGACCTGATCATCGTCACCCTGTGCGTGATCCACGACCCCAATCCGATCCCGCCGTCGGCGCTGGCCTTCCTGATGGTGCTGCTCGGCAACGGCATGCGCTACGGCATGCGCCTGTTCGCCGAGGTGCTGGGCGGCGCCTTTCTCGGCATGGCGCTTTCGTTTGCCATGCGCTACCGGCTGGGCAGCTTCGAAATCAACGCGGGCGACGTGTTCTTCGGCGTGTTCTGGGTCACCCTGGCCCTGTATGCCTACATCCTGATGGGGCGCATCGAGGCGCAGCGCCGCCAGCTCGATTACCGCAGCCGCTTCGATGCGCTGACCGGACTGCTCAACCGCCACGGCCTGCTGGCCGCGGCCGACAGCATCTTCGACAAGCTCAATACCGGCATCCCGGCCACCGTGCTGTTTGCCGACCTCAACCAGTTCAAGGAGGTCAACGACCGCTACGGCCACGGCGTGGGCGACCGCGTGCTGGCCGAGTTCGCGCAGATCTTCAGCGAGTCGGCCGAAATGGGCGTGTGCGGGCGCTGGGGCGGCGACGAGTTCGTCGCCATCCTGCCGCAGCGCGACGAAGCCGCCATCCAGCAGATATTCGAGCGCATCGAATCGCGCACCCAGGCCTGGAGCACCAGCAACGGCCTGCCGATGGCGGTGAGCCTCGGCGTCAGCCACGCCCCGCGCGACGGCCACGACCTGAAAACCCTGCTGTCGGTGGCCGACATCCATCTTTACCAAAGCAAGTCGCACCAGCCCGAAACGGCGAGCGCACCTTCAAATTACGGAATCCTGATCGATGAACCCAAAGCTACTTGAAATCCTCGTCTGCCCGGTCTGCAAAGGCCCGCTCGAGTGGAAGAAACCCGCCGGCGAACTGGTCTGCAAGGCCTGCCGCCTGGCCTACCCCATCCGCGACGACATTCCGGTGATGCTGCCTGAAGAGGCGCGCGCACTGAGCCCCGACGAAATCCACGGCCAGAAGTAGTCGTGCATTTCCGCGTCGTCATCCCCGCGCGCTACGCGTCGAGCCGGCTGCCGGGCAAGCCGCTGGCCGACATCGGCGGCAAGCCGATGGTGCTGCGTGTGCTGGAGCGTGCCTTGCAGGCGGGCGCCGAATCGGTGGTGGTCGCCACCGACGACGTGCGCGTGCAGCAGGCGGTCGAGGCCGCAGGCTATCGGGCGCTGATGACCTCGCCCGAGCACCAGTCGGGCACCGAGCGCCTGGTCGAGGTGGCCGAAACCCTGGGCTGGCCCGACGACACGCTGGTGGTCAACGTGCAGGGCGACGAGCCGCTGATCGATCCGCTGCTGATCCGCGAAGCCGCGCGCCAGCTGGTGCTGCACGACGACGCGGTGATGGCGACGCTGGCGCACCCGATCCACGACCACGCCGACTTCATCAATCCCAACGTCGTCAAGGTGGTGGCCGACGAAGCCGGCTATGCGCTGTATTTCAGCCGCGCGCCGGTGCCATGGCCGCGCGATGCTTTCGCCCATGACCGCACGCGGATGCCGGAAGGCCGCTGGCTGCGCCACATCGGGATCTACGGCTATCGCGCTTCGGCCCTGCAGGCCTTTTCGGCGTTGGCGCCGGGGCGACTCGAACAGATCGAGTCGCTGGAGCAACTGCGTGCGCTGGAAGCGGGCT
>DONB01000289.1 GCA_003510325.1 Thiobacillus sp.
TCGCGGATCATGTGCTTGTAGAGCAGCTTGTTGTGGAAAAGCGCGAGCGGAATCCGCGTGGCGAAATCAACAACGTCCGTGTCCAGAAAAGGCGTGATGGCCTCGAGATCGTGTTCGACGCTTTGGGGAACGGTCGCAGTATGGCGGCGCTGGCGATGGATGAGTTCCGAGCGTAGCAGCGCAAGGAAAGGCACAAGGTCTTTCAACGGCGCCAAGGTTTCTTCGACAATTGCGAAAATCCGGCTTTCTGCTTCCGCGCTCGACGCCTGCTGGAGCAGCCCGTCGATGGGCATGTCGCGAACGGCGCTGAAAAAAATCTCAGCAAGCTGTTCAGCATCCAGCGGAATGTCTCCGGCCCTGCGTCGATAGTGGTATCTGTCTGCCCCGAGAATGCTGTCGCCCATGAACCCGCTCAGGACCGTAAATCCACGAACGTCCCCAAGGATGGGGTGGGTGTGGCTGAAGCGGGCTCCCCAGTTTGAGTCGGCCGGCCATTCCGAATCGAAGCGCCACGCCGCCTGCTCCAGATGTCGCGTCATGAAGTCGGCGGGTGTCGGAATGTGCAGGTGGCGATAGCCAAGCTTCCGGGCGATTGCGCGGCCATAGCGAACGTCACGGCTGCTGGACTGGCCATAGCTGTAGCTCAGCACCTCACCCGAAAAATCGCTTTGCGCAAGCAGTCCGGCCATGGTTCGCGAGTCGAGTCCTCCGCTCATCGGCAGCAGAATTTTCTCGACCCTGTGCAGGCGCCGCTTCAGCGCACGCGCAAGGTGTTCATACAGCGCTTCGGCGAGTTCGCCTTCGCTGGCGATCCAGGGGTCCGATTCACCATAGGGGTAGTTCCAGTAGCTTTCGAATTCGAAAGTGTCGGATGCCGGTCGAAACTCGATATGGCGTGCCTGGGGGAGGCACCTGACATCCCGCAGGATGGTGAGGTCGCCCAAGTGATAGCCGAAACTGAGGAGACTGGCCAAGCCCGCCGGGTCGATCTCGATGCGGTCGAGAAAAACGGCGAGCGCCTTGATCTCGCAGGCGACATGGAGTGTGCCCGGACGCCGCAGATAGTAGTGGCGATTGGCGCCGAAACGGTCGCTGACCAGACGAAGGATGCGGGAACGGCGGTCCCATATGGCCACCTCGTAGCGGCCGTTCAGATGCTTGAGCGAATCGACACCCTGTGCGAGAAAGACATCCAGCAATGCGCGACAGAGTGCCTCCCCGCGGGCAACATGCAACCATCTGTCCTCATGGATGTTGCCGTAATAAGCCAGCACGAAATTTTCGGTGACCAGTATGCGTGGCCCCTGACACACCTCGGGGTGGTAAACGCAGGCTAGCTGGAAACCCGGTTCGCTATAGAGTTCCTGGACATGTTCCGGGTGGTGCCGCAGCAGTTCCAGGCTGCGCCGCCATTTCGGTTCGACGCTGACTTCGGCCGGGTTGTATACGCTGCACAAGATCCCAGGCACAGACCCTCCCCCATGATTATTTCTTTAGCGACAGCTTGCCGCGCCATTTGGCAGATTCGGCTCTCAGGCTTTGGATCGGAAGGAAAAGGAAAGCCGCAACGTAAGTCATTCCTCCCAAGCCCGTCATGAGCAGCGCATACAGCCCGGGGGAATTCTGAGCATAACGCGACAGAAACACAATGTTGGCCAACCAGAGGGCTGCCAGCAGCAGGCCGTTCAGTATCAGCGCCGGGCTGATCGCTTTGGCCAGTGCGAGCGGGGTGCCTTTCAGCTCCCGCCCCGCCACGATGGCAAGGCTGGTGTGGAAAAAGACCATCATGGCAACGGCGGCCCATGCTACGCCGACGAGTCCCCATTGCAGCCCATACAGCACCCCTGCGATGAGAACCATCCAGGCCATGATGTTGAGTTTGATTTCTGTGGAGACGCGGTTACGCGCTTCGATCACTGCGCCCGACGGGTTGCCGATGCATACGAAAAGACCGGCCGTGGCCAGGATGGCAAGCGGTTCCGCCGACGCCATCCATTTGTCGCCATAGATGAAGCGTATGCCCGGTTCCGCCAGCCACCATGCCAGGATATAGAGAGGAAGCGTGTACGTCGCAACCAGTGTGATGGTGCGGTAATAGATGTAGCGGGACTTGTCGAGATTGTCCTGTTCAGCCGCCAGTGCACGAAAAACGGCCTGATAAGGCGAGGCCCCCACGATGCGTATCGGCATTGAAGCCAGGGAGGCGGCGCGATTGTACAGGCCGACGTCGCCCGGACCGCTGAGTTTGCTCAGGATGAGTGTCAGGGACTGCCCCCGGAAGTGCTCGATCAGGCTGTTGGAGGCCACCTTGATGCCGTACCCCCCCATTTCCTTGATGATGGCCTTGTCCCAGATCAGCGAATAGGAGTGCCTGACGTGAACATTGAGCATGATCGCGCGCAGAGAAGCATTGAACAGACCGCTGATTACCAGGCTCCAAACGCCGTAGCCCGTCATGGCCAAGGCGATGGACAGGCTGCTGCCGGCGATGAGCGTGACCAGATTGATGAGCACCATGGGGCGGAAGCGCATATCGCGCTGCAGCATGGAACTGGGAACGTTGACGAAGGGCCGCAGGAAGAAGCTCAACCCTGAAACCAGCAGCAGGGTCTGGTAAATGGGGTTTTCAAAGAAGCTGGAAAAGAACGGGGCTATGGCCACGAAGAAGAGGTAGATGATGCTGCTGATCAGGAGTTGCAGCGTGAAGACGGTATTGAAGTGCCTGCGCTCGACAGACTTGGCGCGAACGAGCGCCTGCCCGGTGCCGGCGCCGGCGAAATAACCGGCCAGCCCGGTGAGTACTCCCACGGTGGCGACCAGGCCGAAGTCTTCCGGCAAGAGCAGTCGTGCAAGCACGATGCCGACCGCGAAATGAAGGATCTCGCTGCTGAGCGAGCCGGCAAACGTCCAGCGGGTACCGCTGCGGATTTTGCTGCCCAGATTGGGCACGGGCTCAGCCATAAAAGGAAGGGGGGCGTGTCAAACGCGCGCGCATGATGCTGATGCGTTGAATGTGCTGTCGTTATTGCAACTCAGGCGGCAGGCCATGCCCTGCGCAGCCGGTTGTGCTGGGCGATCCCCGCGCGAGGTCGCTGCCTCCTCCCGCCTGTCCGGGGCTGTCGACAGGCTGTCGAAAGTGACGATATCGCACCTCCGCTGAAACGGATGCGTGACCCGGTTCGAAGCGGTCCTGGCGGAGTCGTCCACGCACGGCAAGCGGAGAGGCAAATCCGGGGCTGAGGAGGCTGAAGTCGTCATGGGCGGCATATTGTAAGCGCTGAAGATGAGAGCAAAGCGTGTACCAGTTTGGGGTCGCCTTGTTGCGGAGCGGCTCCACCGACGCGATCAGTCATCCATAGCCAGTCGGCCAGGCGTCGGCACGTCAACCGGAAATGCATTTGTGGGACGTGACCGAACGGTCGTCACAGGGGCGCGAGACAGCCCAAGCGTGCAGTCCTTGATCGGGCTGCAAACACGGTGTTTGTACGAGGTTCTTTTCAGGAAAGGGAGCGATCGGTGACTCGCCGTGCCTGAATGGGCGTTCGCCTCAGCGGGGCCGGGCATTGGCCAGCAGGCGTTTGCTGACCGCAATCGCAACCCCCCAGTTATGCATGCGCTTTTTAAGGGGGAGCCTGGTCTTGGGTGCGCTCATGCCAGCCAGACGCATGACATTGTGGAGGATGAAGTGCATGCGCACGATAGGGCTTGAATTGAAGTAGTGTTCGGCAGACAGCATGGGGTCGTAGCCCTGCAGGAACGCCTGCTGCAAGCTTCTGATGACGTTGCGCCGGTATTGGGGCTTGTAGGTCAGCGTTTCCAGTTGAAACATGAAATAGCTGGGGTCGGCGGCAATCGANNCCGGTCCGCTTCGACCAATACATTTCCGGGAAAAAAATCACCGTGCACGCTGGACACGGCGCGATCTTCCGGCCGCAGCGAACTGACTTCACTGTCGAAATGGGCCAGTAGGCGCGCGCGCTTGCTGGCGTCGATGGGGATGTTGGCGTCATCCACCAGCCATTGCAGGCGCATTGCGATCATTTCGCGCATCCTGCCCAGGTTGAGACCATCCGGTGCGCTGTCGAGCGTCGCCTTCTGGAATTCCCTGAGCCATTCTCCCGCGGACCGGCAGTTCAGCTCCAGATCCTGGACGGTTGCCTGGCCAGGAAACCAGCCTGCCCGGGCAATGAGTTTTTCCTGAAGCTGTATGCCCGGCATGAACTCGGTGACGATGACCAGATCCTCTGGCGAGTGGAACAGCGGGACGGGAACCCGAAACCGGGGATTCGATTGAAAGTGATGATGAAGACGGGTGGTGATCGCAAAATCGTCGGACACGAGATTTGCGAGGCGGGCCTTCGTTCCGGTTCCGATCGGCTCGTATAGCTTGATCATGACCCTGTGTCGTGCGCCATCCGCGAGATGCAGGTCGCAGTCGAGAACGCGGGAGTAGACGCGCTGATGCACACGCAGAATGTCCACTGACGCAACGTGCGACGCGTAATGGTCGGACAACCCGGCGCGAACGATATCCAGCGTGTGCGCCTGCCTTTGGGCGGCGGGTGTTTGAAATTCTTCTGTCGGGTCGGCTGCCGGCATGTCGCCCGCACTGGGCTGCTGAATCACTTGATCGGTCAAGGAGCCTCCGGGCAATCAGATATTGAACGCCTGAAAATGCGTGCCGCTTTGCTTGTGACAGACATGTTACATGTTGGCTGGCTTGCCGTGGGAACGTCAGGCCCCCGCAATCTGGAGACGGAAACCGGCGTTTGGGAACAGGGCGGGGCGGCGGGTNNGGGTACGGTTCTTGTCCTGGCCTGGCGGCAGATGCTGCGCTGTCATTGACGTCCGAACTGGGAGCTACGACGTCGCGTGACGAAATCGACCAGGCTGCGGTAGAGCGGTGCGGGCAACAGGCTGGCGACAAGATGCTTGAGGTCGCCGGCCCGCCAATTGGCTTTGCGGAAGGCGCGGCGAAACAGGCGGCGGGCGGATTCGGTGTCGTTGCGCCAGTGGCAGCGATAGGCTTCCCGCAGCAGGGGGTCGTAGATCAGGGCGTTGAGGCGGATGGGGGGAAGGTGCACGACGCGCTCGGGGTGGTGGCGGGCGAAGTCGCGGCGCACCGCGACGGCATCGAACACCTGCTGCCACTGCGGAATGCGCGAATCCCCGCGCGGATAGAGGCGGCGGTAGGCCAGCACCTCGGGCACGCGTACGAGGTGGGGTTGGCGCGCCAGCATCCGCAGCCACAGGTCGTCATCCATGGCGGTGGGCGCTCGTTCGGAGAAACCGCGCAGTTCGTCGATGAGATGGCGGCGGACCAGTACGCTGTTGATCGGCCAGACGCCGTGTTCCAGGAAATGGTTGGCCGCTTCGTGGGCGTCGAGGGGTGGAGGAATTTTCGGGGCCGGGTCGGTTGCGGCGATGCCGATGTCCTGCCAGCCGCAATAGGCGAGCTCGGCCGGAACGGCTTCAAGCGCGGCGTGCATCAGGCGCAGGGCGTCGGGGTGCCAGATGTCGTCGGCGTCGAGAAAGGCGATGTAGTTGCCGTTGGCGTGTGCGAGTGCCCGGTTGCGTGCGGCGAAGGGACCGTTGCGGTTCTGGTAGATGAGGATGATGCGCTCGGGATAGGCGGCGGCCAGCCTTTGCAGAATGTCCGCCGAGCCGTCGGTGGAGCCGTCGTCGACCACGATGAGTTCCACATGCGGGTAGCTTTGCGCCAGCACGCTCGCGATCGCCTCATCGAGGTAGGGCGCGGCGTTATGGCAGGGCATGACGACGGAAATCAGCGCGGGGTCGAAGTGGTCCATGGACGGATTATGGGTGGAGCGGGCCGGCATGCAAAGTGCGTTCGCCGCCACCTGGCGAGAGAGGCCGCCCGCGGGCCNNGGCCGGCCGGCTTTGGTTACAATCAGGGTCACGCTCAATTCGCTGATCGCCCCATGCAAACCCTCACAGTCGACCTCGGCGACCGTTCCTACCCCATCCACATCGGTGCCGGCCTGCTGGGCCAGGCCGGACTGATCGTGCCGCATCTGGTGCAGAAGCGCGTGATGGTGGTGACCAACACCACGGTGGCGCCGCTTTATCTGGCGCAGCTGACTGCGACGCTGGAAGGGGCCGGGGTGACCGTGGCGCAGGTGGTGCTGCCGGACGGCGAGGCCTACAAGACCTGGGAAACGCTGAACCTGATTTTTGACGCGCTGCTGACCGACCGCGCCGAGCGCAAGACCACGCTGATCGCGCTGGGCGGCGGCGTGATCGGCGACATGACCGGCTTCGCCGCGGCGTGCTACCAGCGTGGCATGCCCTTCATCCAGATCCCCACCACGCTGCTGTCGCAGGTCGATTCCTCGGTGGGCGGCAAGACCGGCATCAACCATCCGCTCGGCAAGAACATGATCGGCGCGTTCTACCAGCCGAAGCTGGTGCTGGCCGATACCGACACGCTGAAGACGCTGCCAGCGCGGGAACTGTCGGCGGGACTGGCCGAGGTGATCAAGTACGGCCTGATCTGGGACGCCGAATTCCTCGCCTGGCTGGAAACCAACATGGACAAATTGCGCGCGCTCGACCCGGCGGCGATCACCCATGCGATCTACCGCTCGTGCGAAATCAAGGCGCAGGTGGTGGGCGAGGACGAGCGCGAAGGCGGCATCCGCGCGATTCTCAACCTCGGCCACACCTTCGGCCATGCGATCGAGACCGGCATGGGCTACGGTACCTGGCTGCATGGCGAGGCGGTCGGGGCCGGGATGGTGATGGCGGCGCAGACCTCGCAACGCATGGGCTGGATATCCGAAGCCGACGTCGAACGCACCCGTGCGCTGATCCGTGCTGCCGGGCTGCCGGACGTGGCGCCCGACCTGGGTGTCGACACCTATCTGGAATACATGGGCCACGATAAGAAGGTCGAGGGCGGAAAAATGCGTTTCGTGCTGCTTAAAAAGCTGGGCGAGGCGGTGATCACCGGCGACGTGCCGGCCGATGTGCTGACCGGCGTGCTGACCGCGCCACACTGAGGAATTCTTGATGGAACCGTCGTTCGCCACCTACGCAGCGCATTCCAGTCAGTCCCGCGGACGCCAGCACGCCGAACCGTCCGCCGCGCCGCGCTCCGAATTCCAGCGCGACCGCGACCGCATCATCCATTCCACCGCGTTCCGCCGGCTGGAATACAAGACCCAGGTGTTCGTCAACCACGAGGGCGACCTGTTCCGCACCCGGCTCACCCACAGCATCGAGGTGGCGCAGATCGGCCGCACCATCGCGCGCCTGCTGAACCTCAACGAGGACCTGGTCGAGGCGGTGGCGCTGGCGCACGACCTCGGTCATACGCCCTTCGGCCACGCCGGGCAGGATGCGCTGAACGCCTGCATGCGCGAGCACGGCGGCTTCGAACACAACCTGCAGTCGCTGCGCGTGGTCGACCTGCTGGAAGAGCGCTATGCCGAATTCGACGGGCTCAACCTCACCTTCGAGGCGCGCGAAGGCATCCTCAAGCACTGCTCGCTCGGCAATGCCGAAAAGCTCGGCGACGTCGGGCGCCGCTTTCTCGACAAGCAGCAGCCCTCGCTGGAAGCGCAGGTCGCCAACCTGGCGGACGAGATCGCCTACAACAACCACGATGTCGACGACGGCTTGCGCTCGGGCCTGATCACGCTGGATCAATTGATGGACGTGCAGCTGTTCGCGCGCCATCTGGGCGAGGTGCGCAGCCTCTATCCGGCACTGAGCGGCCGCCGCGTGGTGACCGAAACCGTGCGCCGCATGATCAACACGCTGATCCTTGACCTGGTCAACACGACGCGGATCAACATCGAAAACAGCGGCGTGCAGACGCTGGACGAGGTGCGCGCCGCGCCGCCGCTGGCGGCCTTCAGCCCCGCGCTGCTGGACGAGCACCGCGAACTGAAGCGTTTCCTGCACCGTCACCTGTACCGCCATTACAAGGTGGCGCGCATGAGCGCCAAGGCCGGCCGCATCATCAGCGATCTCTATACCGCATTCACCGGCGACGCCCGCCTGCTGCCGCCCGAGCATCAGGAGCGCGAATCGCTGGAAGGCGCGCGCGCAGTGGCCGACTACATCGCCGGCATGACCGACCGCTACGCCATGCGCGAACACCAGCGGATTTTTGCAGTGGAAGAGATCTACAGCTGAGGTGTCGCACGCCCGACCCGGGGCGTGGCGCTACATTGTGTAAGCATTTTGTGGACGATCCGTTGCAGTCGCGATGGAGTCGAATTGACGCCCTCCCGCCAGGCCTTGCGATCGGGCGTTTTCGATCGCTGGCACGCTTGCTGCAAAAGCACACTCATCTGCATTCCAGCCCAGGAGAACGAGATGAGCGTACTGATAGCACCCGCCGACCTTCAAACCGCGATGGCAAGCGAGCCCATGGTCGTGATCGATACCCGCGACCCCGACGTGTACGCCCAGGGGCACCTGCCCGGTGCGGTGAACCTGCGCGAGATCTTCACCTATCTGGCGACCTCCGATCCGGACGGGATCGAAGGCCTCAAGGAAAAATTCGCCGAGACCTTCGGCGCGGCTGGCCTGTCGGGCAAGGAAACCGCGGTGCTCTACGAGGACGCGATGAACACCGGTTTCGGCCAGTCGTGCCGCGGCTATTTCATACTCAGCTATCTCGGCTACCCGAAGATCAAGGTGCTGCATGGTGGCTATCAAGCCTGGCTGGCGGCGGGCCTGTCGACCAGCACCGAGGCGGTGACGCCGGTGCCGGCGACTTTCCCGACGCACACCGCGGCCGACGTGATGGTGGACAAGGATGCGATGCTGGCGGCGGTGAAGTCCGGTGGCGCGACGCTGCTCGACGTGCGCGACGTCGACGAATGGATCGGCGTGAGTTCTTCGCCCTATGGTCCGGACTTCTGCCCGCGCAAGGGGCGCATTCCCAGTGCGCGCTGGATCGAGTGGTACCGCCTGATGAAACCGGGCGCCGACGGCCCGGTGTTCAAGTCCGGCTCCGAGGTGCTGGCAGAGTGTTTGACGGTAGGCATCACGCCGGACACCCCGGTCATCGTCTACTGCTTCAAGGGCGCGCGTGCCTCCAATACCTTCCTCGTGCTCAAGGAAGCCGGCATCAAGAACGTGAAGATCTACTTCGGCTCGTGGAACGAGTGGTCGCGCGATCCGTCGCTACCGATCGAGGAAGGCTTCCCGCGGATGGCCGGGGCGGCGTACGCCGAGGCCGCCTGATGGGGGCGCTTGCGGTCGGCCTGCTTGCTCTGCACCTGCTGGCTGCCGTGGCTTGGGTAGGCGGCATTTTCTTCGCTTACATGGCGCTGCGGCCGGCGAGCATGCTGCTCGACGCGCCGTTGCGCCTGGGTCTGTGGGCTGCGACTTTCGGCCGCTTCTTTCCATGGGTGTGGGGTTTCATCGCCGTGCTGCTCGTCAGCGGACATGCGCTGATGGGACTGGCGCCGCCGCGCGGCAGTCTGCTGGCCATGGCTGCGATCGGCTGGACGATGAGCCTAGTGTTCGCCTATCTGTACTTTGTCCCGTTCGCATCGCTCAAGCGTGCGGTGGCGGCATCCGACACGCCGGCCGCGGCGCAGGCGATGACGCGCATCCGCCCGGTGATGGCGACCAATCTTGCGCTCGGACTGACGGCGTCGGCGCTCGGCGCGCTGCACCCAGTCCTCGGCTGATTCAATCTCCCGGCGGCAGCGTGCGGGCCACCACCCAGCAGCTCACCTCGCGTGCGCCGGCCCGCTTCAGCGTCGCGGCTAGTTCGTCGAGGCTGGTGCCGGTCGTCATCACGTCGTCGATGAGCGCGATGCGCTGCCCCTGAACGTCGCCGGAACAATCGAATGCGCCGCGCACATTGCGGCGCCGTGCGTCGTGCTTCAGCCCCATTTGCGGCGGGGTGTCGCGGGTGCGCCGGCAGCTGTCGGGATCGAGCGGCAGGCCGAGCTGCCTGGCTACGGTTCGTGCGATTTCGCCGGCGTGGTTGAAACCGCGCTCACGGATGCGGGTCGCATGCAGCGGCATGGCGATCAGGCGGTCGGGCCGGGGGGCAGCGGCCACGGACTCGGCCAGGCACGCGCCCAGCGCCGGGGCGATGGCGAGCTGACCATGGTATTTCAGGCGCGGAATCAGCCGGTCGAGCGGAAACACGTAGGCCAGTGCGGCATGGGTGCGGTCGAATGCCGGCGGGTGCTTCAGGCAGGCGCCGCACAGCTGGCCGTCGGGGGTGGGGGCGGCGCACTGCGGGCAGTGCGGCTGGCGGTGCCAGGGCAGGTCGGCGTGGCACCCGCGGCACAGCGTGCGCGTCGCGCGCCCGCTGCACAGCAGGCAGGTGGGCGGGATGAAGCGATTAAAAAGTAATCGGATGTTCAATTTTCTTGCGTCTGAAATTTGACAGCAAGGCCGTCGCCCCCGAAAATCCCGGCCATGAAAGCCAAACGCGTCATTTCCGCCTCATCCTCCCGCTTTGCCGCCCAGTTGTTCAATATTCTGACTGTTGTGGCCTTGCTGCTTTCGCTGACCGCCCTGTTGCTGGGCAAGCTGCTGGCCAGCCACAAGATCGGGTTTCTGCCCTTCGTCCTGTCCTTGCCGCCGGTGATGATCTGGCTGGGTGCTTCGATTTTCGTCTATGCCAGCATCGCCCACCATCCCAATGCGCGCGCCGCGCATTACAACAAGTGGGCAGGCTACCGCTTTTACGGCGTGATGGGCAGCCTGATGGTGATCGGGCCGGCCATCTACGGCCTGCTCGGCGGCTGGCAGGGGCTGATGCTGGTGCTGGGGCTGGCGGTGCTGATCATCGTGCCGTGGGCGCTGTTTGACATTTACAGGGCCGCGCGCGAGCCGTGGCAGGACATGACGATCGAGGTGGCAATACATGAATGACATGACTCAACCCGTGGTGCGCCGCTCGGTGGCCGACATCGACGCGCTGTTCGCGCTGCCGTTCGCCGACCTGATGTTCCAGGCGCAGACCGTGCATCGCGCGCATTTCGACCCCAACAAGGTGCAGCTCTCCACCCTGCTGTCGATCAAGACCGGCGGCTGTTCGGAAGACTGCGGCTACTGCCCGCAGTCGGCGCGCTACGACGCCGGCGTCGAGAATCAGGGGCTCCTTGATCTGGACGACGTGCTGAAGGCCGCGAAGGCCGCCAAGGCGGCCGGCGCCTCGCGCTTCTGCATGGGTGCGGCGTGGCGCGGACCGAAGCAGCGCGACCTCGATCCGGTGCTCGACATGGTGCGCGAAGTGAAGGCCCTGGGGCTGGAGACCTGCGCCACGCTGGGCATGCTGAAGGACGGCCAGGCCGAGCAGCTGAAGGAGGCCGGGCTCGACTACTACAATCACAACCTCGACACCGCGCCCGAGTTCTACGGCGACATCATCACCACCCGCGANNGTCGGCATGGGCGAATCGCGTACCCAGCGCGCCGGCCTGATCGCGCAGCTCGCTTCGCTCGATCCGCAGCCGGAATCGGTGCCGATCAACCTGCTGGTGCAGGTCGAGGGCACGCCGCTGGCCGGCACCGAGGCGCTCGAGCCGCTGGAGTTCGTGCGCACCATCGCCGTCGCGCGCATCTGCATGCCGAAGAGCTTCGTTCGCCTGTCGGCCGGTCGCCAGCAGATGAGCGACGCGGTACAGGCACTGTGCTTCCTCGCCGGCGCCAACTCGATCTTCTACGGNNAACCCGGAATGGGAGCGCGACCAGCACCTGTTCGACAGCCTGGGCCTGACGGCATTGTGAGCTTCGCTGCGCTGACCCGCCTGCAGCAGGGGCTGGCGGCGCTGAAAGCCGATCATCTCGATCGCCGGCGCCGCCTGCTCGACAGCGCGCAGGGTGCGCACGTGACGATCGACGGCCGCCGCGTCGTCTCGTTCTGCAGCAACGACTATCTTGGCCTCGCCGCCGACCCGGCGCTGGTGGCCGCCGCGCACGCGGCCGTCGACCAATGCGGCGTTGGCGCCGGTGCGGCGCATCTCATCACCGGCCACCACCGTTTCCACGACGACTTCGAAGCCGCCTTCGCGCGCTTCGTCGGTAAGCCGGCGGCGCTCCTGTTTTCCACCGGCTATCTGGCCAACCTCGGCGTGCTCACCGCGCTGCTGGCCAAGAGGAGCGAAGTCTTCGCCGACAAGCTCAACCACGCCTCGCTGGTCGACGCCGCGCAACTCTCGGGCGCGAGCTTCACCCGCTACCGCCACGGCGACCTGGCGCAACTCGAAGGCCAGCTGGCCGCCAGCACGGCGCTGGACAAGATCATTGCTTCGGACCTGGTGTTCAGCATGGACGGCGACGTCGCGCCGGTCGACGCGCTGCTCGACCTGGCCGAACGCTACGACG
>DONB01000056.1 GCA_003510325.1 Thiobacillus sp.
ACCATCATCGCCACCGCGCTGGTCGAAACCGGCAGTCGCATGGACGACGTGATCTACGAGGAATTCAAGGGCACCGGCAACCTCGAAATCCACCTCGATCGCAAGATGGCCGAGAAGCGCCAGTACCCCGCGATCAATGTCAACCGCTCCGGCACCCGCCGCGAGGAACTGCTGATGCCGCACGACATCCTGCAAAAGGTGTGGGTGCTGAGGAAGCTGCTCTATCCGATGGACGACATGGAAGCAATGGAATTCCTGCTCGACAAGATCCGCGCGACGAAGAACAACAGCGAGTTCTTCGATTCCATGCGCCGGGGCTAGTTGGACGGCGGGCTTGATTTGGCCCGCATGTCCCGCTATACTCTCGCGTTCTCCGAATTCAACCCTTTAAGGAATTGCCATGAAAGCCGGCATTCACCCCGATTACAATGAAGTGACCGTGACCTGCTCCTGCGGCAGCACCTTCGTAACCCGCTCCACGCTGGGCAAGGACAAGCTGCACGTGGAAGTCTGCGCGTCCTGCCATCCGTTCTATACCGGCAAGCAGAAGATCGTCGACACCGCCGGTCGCGTCGAGAAGTTCCGTCAGCGCTATGGCATGAAATCGACCGCGGCCTGAAGAAATTCGGTCGGCGCGACGTATGCAACAGAAAGCGGCCTCGGCCGCTTTTTGCATTTTTGCGGCGCGGTGACGGTATCATTTCAGCGCTGCATTCCGAGGAGCCGCCCCACGTGAAATCCCATGCCTTTCGCCGCATCGCAGTCGTCGTCCTAGGCGCGCTGACGCTGACCCATTGCGCGCTGAATCCGGTTACTGGCGACAAGGACTTCGTGCTGATGTCGGAACAGCAGGAAATCCAGATGGGCGCAGAGGCTCACCAAGACGTGCTGAAGGAATATGCAGCGCTGCCGAACCCGGGGCTCCAGACCTACGTCAACGAGGTGGGCCAGCGGCTGGCGAAGCAGAGCCATCGGCCGAACCTGCCCTGGCATTTCACCGTGGTCGACAGCCCTGACGTGAATGCCTTTGCCCTCCCGGGCGGCTATGTCTACATTACGCGTGGGCTCATGGCCTATCTGAACTCGGAAGCCGAACTGGCGGGCGTGATCGGCCACGAGATCGGCCACGTCACAGCACGCCACGGCGTGCGTCAGCAAAGCGCATCCACTGCCGTCGGGCTGGGTGCGGTGCTCGGCTCCATCCTGGTGCCAGGGATGAACAATCAGGCCGGAGCCAGCCTTTTGCAGACACTGGCGCAGGCCTGGACCGCAGGCTATGGCCGCGAGCACGAACTGGAATCCGATCGCCTCGGCGCCGAATATCTGGCGAAGACCGGCTACCGGCCGCAGGCGATGATCGACGTCATCGGCGTGCTGAAAAACCAGGAGCTGTTCTCCGCCGAGCAGGCCAAGCGCGACGGCCGCCAGCCGCGCACTTACCACGGCACCTTCGCCACCCATCCTGGCAACGACACACGCCTGCAGCAGGTGGTGGCTGCGGCGAACCAGTACAGCGTGGTCAATCCGCGCGAGGGGCAAAGCGAGTATCTGCAGAAGATGGCAGGCGTGGTCTTTGGCGACAGCCCCGACCAGGGCCTGATCCGCAACAACATGCTGCTGCACGAAAAGCTCGGCCTGACGGTCCAGTTCCCACCGGGCTGGCGGGTGCAGAACCGGCCCGACCGGGTGATCGCGCTGAGCCCCAAGGGTGACGCGCTGGTCGAGTTGCAGCAGGGACCGAAGCACGACAGGCCGCTGGAAACCCTGCAGAAGGGCATCAAGCTCGATGGCGGCGCGCGCTACGACAGCGGCAGCCTCAGCGGCTATCCGGCGGCATTCGCGGCAGGGGCGCAGCAGGGCAAGCCGGTGGTGGTGGCGGCCGTGGTGTTCAACGGCACGCAGTACCTGATTGCCGGCATGGCCAGGGACAAGCCGGTCTACGATCGTGAGCGCAATACGCTGCGCGCAGCGATCAACAGCTTCCGGGCGATCACTCCGGCCGAGAGACAGGCCGCGCGGCCGCACGTGCTGCAGCTGATCACTGCACAGCCTGGTACGACCATGGCGGGTCTGGCGCGGCAGTCGCCACTGGGCATCGACGCCGAAAGTCAGCTGCGCCTGATGAACGCGCTTTACCCGAGCGGCGAACCCAAACCGGGCCAGCGTCTCAAAATTGTCCAGTAAGCGCGCGTTTCCCCTCCCGCAGCACCCGCAAGGGGTAGGCCGTGGTTGTAAAGGCGCTGAAGCGCCAACAACCACGCTCCACCCGCAAGGAGTACGCCGGTGGGTGCCCCGCTGCTGCGCAGCGACCCTTCCACAGCTCGGGCTGCTGCTGCTTTGCGCAGCCTGGCTGCTGCCGGGCCTGATCGGGCACGCGCCGTGGAAGGGCGGCGACGGCGAGCACTTCGTGCAACTGTGGCTGCTGCTGCAAAGCGGCGACGCGCCGCAGGCCGTATCCGCCACCCCGCCCCTGTATTACTGGGTGGCGATCGCCACTGCCTGGCTCACCTCGCCGATCCTGGAACTGGCCGACGGCGCGCGCCTGGCCTCGGGGCTGTTCATCGCCCTGGCGCTGTTTTTTGTCGCGCGTGCCGCACGCGTGTTGTACGGCGCACAAGCCGGCTGGGCTGCCGCGCTGATCCTGCTGGGCTGCATGGGCCTGCTGGTGCGCGGCCACGAACTCAATGCGGCGACGGCCCAGTTCGCCGCCGCCGCGATGATGCTGTATGGCATCGCCAGTCTGCCGCAGGGCTCCCGCAGGGGTGGGTGGCTTGGGGCCGGCGCGTTGGGTGGCGGCACAGTATTGATGCTGCTCGCCGGCGGCGCGGCGGAAGCGCTGCTGTTCCTGATGCTGGCCGCGCTGTTGCCGCTGTGGCTGACGGATTACCGCAGCCCTGCGGTGCGTCGTGCGCTGGCCTGGGGTGTGGGCGGCGCGCTGCTGTTCGGCGCAGCATGGCTGGCCTTCCTTGCCATGCAGGGCATTCCCCTGGTTCATGCATCCAACCTGCAGCGCTGGCTGGGGGGCGAGGGCCTGCGCCCCGGCTACTACCTCGGCATTCTCGGCTGGTATGCCTGGCCCGCCTGGCCGCTGGCGGCGTGGGCGGTCTATCGCGGGCGTCGCCAGTGGCGCACGCCGGGCATCGTGCTGCCGGCCGCTGCATTGCTTGGCCTGCTTGGCCTGTATGCCTTCGATGCGCACCCCGGCGAGGAACAGGGCCTGATTCTGCTGCTGCCGCTGGCGCTGCTCGGTGCCAGCGGGCTGTTCACCCTGCGGCGCGGTGCGGCCAATGCGCTGCTGTGGTTCGGCTTGATGCTGTTCGGTTTCATTGCGCTGGTGTTATGGGTCTACTGGAGCGCGCATGATCTCGGCCGGCCGGCGCGGCTGGCGGCGCGGCTCGCCAGGCTGGGGATGACGGGCGTCGGGGATCTGCGCCCGTGGACCCTGGCACTGGGTCTCGTCGTCACGCTGCTCTGGATCGGATTCCTGACGCGCGTCCAGCGCTCGCCGCTGCGGCCCGTGCTGGTGTGGACGGCAGGCATGACCTTCATCTGGGTGCTGCTGATGGCGCTGTTCCAGGCGCCGCTCGATCGCCGCCTGAGTTATGCCAGCGTGGCCGGGGAACTGGCGGTGCGGGTGCCTCCAGCGGACTGCATCCAGACCTATCAGGTGCGCAGCCAGCAGCGCCTGCTGCTGGCCTACCACAGCGGTNNGGCCGAGCCGCACGTCGCGGCCGTCTGGGTCAAGCAGTGGGATGGTGCGCGTCCCGGCGACCGCTCCGACCGCTTCCACCTCTATGACCGTCGCTAAAGGGGTTGTCGCCGTCATTCTCGCGGGCGGTGAAGGTCGCCGCATGGGCGGTGCCGACAAGGGCCTGCTTGAGTATCAGGGTTATCCGCTGATCGAATGGGTGCTCACCGCCCTGACGCCGCAGGTCGAGGAAGTCGTCATCAGCGCCAACCGCAATCTCGATGCCTACGTGGCATACGGCCATCGCGTACTGCCCGATACCCTGCCCGATTATCCCGGCCCGCTGGCGGNNCCCGCCGATCTCGCGCTGCGCCTGCTGGGTGCGGCGCAGGTGGAGAACGTGCCGCTGGCGGTGGCGGCGGACGAGACGCGGGTGCACCACACCTGCTTCATTGTGCGCACCGACCAGCACGATCATCTCGCTGCGTATCTGGCGCGCGGCGAGCGGGCGGTTCGGCACTGGCAGGCCGGACTGTCCTCGACGACGGTGCGCTTCGATGCCGCCTGCTTTGCCAACCTCAATCGGCCGCAGGATCTGCAGGCAGATTGAATTGAGGCCGGGCGCGGCCCGGTCTCAAGGTGTTCCGGTCGGTTTCTCCATAGCAGGTAAACTCGGCTCATGACGCCATTGCGCGTTGGATATGACCCCGCTATTCCACAACCAGGAGGACATGCCATGAAAACCGCCATCCCGTCCCTCGTGCTCGCCGGTGCGATGCTGCTGTGCGCAGCGCCTGCAGCGGCGGCGGAGAAAGTCGCGCCGTGGGGGCAGGCGACGCTGAACGATACGATCTACGCACCGCAGAAGGTGGTCTACGACGTCGCCGTCTCGAGCAAGGCCGAACTCGAAGGCGTGATCGATCGCGTGAGCTTCCTGAACAACCTCTACCAGGCGAATCCTTTCGACGCTGCCATCGTGGTGGTGCTGCACGGCGACGAGATTCCGATGTTTGCGATCAGCAACCTGGGCAAGCACCGCGAACTGATGGAGCGCGCGCGGAGTCTTACCCAGGCGGGCCCTATCGAATTCCGCATGTGCGTGGTGGCGGCACGGGCGCGCGGCTACAAGCCGGAGGACATCCACGGATTCGTGCGGATGGTGCCGATGGCGGACGCCGAGCTCATCAGACTGCAACAGGAGGACGGGTATGCCTACATGCGCTGAGTCACGCTGGCTGGTACTGGCCTGCGCCTTGCTGGGCGGGATGCCGGCGGCGGCTGCAACGCCGGTGGAGACGCCCTACTCGGCGGTCAGTCTGCCCTTTGAGCTGCACCAGGTGCCGGGGGTGCCTGTGTATTACATCGAAGGCCTGTCGGGCGTGCCCGACTCGGTGAACGAGGGCCATACTTCGAATGCGGGTTTCGTGGTCACCGAGGCGGGAGTGGTGGTGTTCGACGCCCTTGGCACGCCCGCGCTGGGTTACCGGATGCTGCAGCGCATTCGGGAGGTGACCGACAAGCCGATCAAATACGTCGTCGTCAGCCATTACCATGCCGACCACATCTACGGCTTGCAGGCCTTCAAGGAGCACGGCAACGCGCCGGTCGTGCTGGCCCAGCGCGGCACCCTCGGCTATGCGGGGGGCACGGCGGACAGCCAGGGCGAAGATGCCGCGCGCCGTCTCGAACAGCGCCGTCAGGCGCTGTTCCCCTGGGTGGACGAGAAGACCTTCATCGTGGCGCCGGATCAGGTCTTCGACCAGGAATTCACGTTCGAACTGGGCGGCATCCGGTTCGAGATCCGGCACCTCGGACCGGCTCACGCGCCCGGCGACTCCATCATGCTGGTCAGGGACTACGGGGTGCTGTTCGGCGGCGACGTGCTGTACGGCGGTCGGGTTCCGTTCCTCGACAGCCCGGAAACCGACATCAGGCAGTGGCTGGCGGGCCTCGATTACATCGCCGGTCTGAAGGACCAGGTGCGTTACATCATCCCCGGCCATGGCACGCTGTCTGAGGATGCGCAGCAGGTGGTGGAGGCGACCCGGAATTACATTCTCTATGTGCGTGAGGCCATGGCCCGCGCGGTCAGGGACCTCGTTCCCTTCGACGAGGCCTACCGCAACACCGACTGGTCGCGCTACGAAAAGCTGCCGGCTTTCGACGCCAGCAACCGCGGCAATGCCTACCGCATTTATCTGGACGAGGAAGGCCGCTCCCTGAAATAGCGGCGAGCGCGGCCCGGGCCCCGGATCAGTCGTGGGCGATTTTCTTGTCGGTGAACAGATAGTCGCGCAGTTCCTTGTCGAAGCTCGGATCCTTCCGGCGTATCCACTCCAGCACCATGGCGGCGTGTTCCTTTTCCTCGTCGCGGTTGTGCTTGAGGATGGCACGCAATTCCGGATCCTTGCAGGCGTCCACGCGCTGGTTGTACCAGTCCACCGCCTCGAGTTCTTCCATCAACGAGGTGATCGCGCGGTGCATGTCGCGGGTTTCCGCGCTGAGCTCTTCGATCGGTTCGTGATAACCCTCATTTGACATTCTTTTTCATCCTTTACTGGTTGTGGCAAGCCGACATCCCGCGTGGCGGCCGGAGGGCTTGAATCGTTGTGCGTCACTTGCATGACAGTAGGCGTTCAAACGTGAACACCGTCAACGATACGTTAGCACCCTTTGCATGCATCGTGGCCTCCGGCGGATTCCGTCTTCGTGATGGCGGTCGTTGAGGCGCGCATCGGTGTGAAATTGCACGTACGGGGCGGCGGTGCGGGATTTCGTGCGGTGAGGGGCCGATGTCGCTGTGCGCCAGATTCAGTCAGCCCTGCCTGCTCTCGGCAATCTGCACGCAATACTGCTGCAAATGCTCCGGCACGCCCGGCGGGCAGGCGCCGCATTCGCGGTTGCCGGGCACGGCGTAGTCGATGAACTTGGGATAGGCGAGCTTGAGGTTGTTCATCAGCACGACGAAGTCTTCCAGCGTGCGGTCGCCACCCAGTCGGGGGTTGCGCGCCTTTTCCTGGCCGATGGTGCTGATGCGGCGCTGCTCGTAGTCGTGTGCCGGGTAGACCAACGTGTCGTCGTCGTAGGCGAACAGTTTGCCGCGCACCGAGTGGTAGAGGGCCGCCGGGTCGCCGCTCTGGAAGTCGGTGCGGCCGCAGGCTTCGATCAGCAGCGCGTCGCCGGTGTAGAGCCGGCCGGCATGGGCATAGGCGAAGTGGTTGTCGGTGTGGCCCGGGGTGTGGATCGGCGCCAACTCGATCGAGCCCATTTTGAACGGCACGCCGTCGACGATGCCGACGTCGGTGCACGACAGCGCGTCGAGGGCGGGGCCGGCGATCCTGCTGCCGGCGACTTCCTTCAGTTTCTTCGCCGACGTGATGTGATCGGCATGGATGTGGGTTTCCACTGTGAAGGCGAGCTTGAGGTCGAGCCGGTTGACTTCGGCGAGGTCGCGTTCCCAGGTCGGCAGCACCGGGTCGATCAGCAGCGCCTGGCCGGTCTCCGCGCAGCCGAGGAGGTAGGTGTAGGTGCTGGAAACGGGTTCGAACAGTTGCTTGAAAATCATGTGGCCTCCTGAAAATGTCTTCAGGATGCGGCAAGCGCCTCGTCCAGAAGTTCCACCCAGTGCTTCACCGGAATGCGGCTGCCGGATTGCAGATGGGTCAGGCAGCCGATGTTGGCGGTGGCGATCAGCTCGGGCTGGCCGGCCTGCAGATTTCCGAGCTTGCGCACCTTGAGCTGGTCGGCAATGTCGGGGTTGAGCACCGAGTAGGTGCCGGCCGAGCCGCAGCACAGGTGGGGTTCAACGCGGCTGACCTGGATGTCAAAGCCCAGGGCGCTCAGAANNAGCCGCAGCACAGGTGTTTTTCCGCCACCGGCATGAGCTCGAATCCGGCATCGGCGAGCAGCGCCTCGACGCCGCCCGTAAGCTTCTGCCCATGCTGCAGGGTGCAGGGCGGATGATAGGCGATGCGTCTGGCTGCGGGCTGCGCATCCAGCGCTTTGATGGCGTCGCGCTCGGCGACGAGAATTTCGGAAATGTCCCGGGTCGCGGCCGACACGCGGGCGGCTTTTTCTGCATAGACGGGATCGGCGCGCAGCAGCCAGCCGTAGTCCTTCACCATCACGCCGCAGCCCGAAGCGGTCATCACGATGGCCTCGGTGCCGGCGTCGAGGTGGGGCAGCCACGCATCGATGTTGCGGCGCGCGCTCGCGAGGCTGTCGTCGGTATCGTTGAGATGATGCGCCAGCGCGCCGCAGCAACCCGCCTCGTCCGCAGCGATCAGCGAAATGCCGAGGCGGTCGAGTACGCGCGCGGTGGCGGTGTTGATGTTGGGCTTGAGGCCGGGCTGAACGCAGCCCTGCAGGACCAGCATGCGGCGGGGGTGGCGCGCGGCAGGCCAGGTGCCTGCCGCTTCGGCGGGCGGGATGCGGGATTTCAGAAAGCCGGGCATCAGGCCGCGCACGCTCTGGCCGAGCTTCAGCGCACTGTTGAACAGCAGCTGCGTGCCGAGCCCGGCTTTCAGCGCCGCGCGGGTGGCGGGNNCCCTCCAGCACCTGTTTCATCAGGTAAATGCGGCCACGTGGCGAGTCGAGTTCGTTGCCGAGAATCTGGTAGGTGGGGCAGGTGGCGAGGCAGAAACCGCAGTGCACGCAATTGCGAAGAATGCGTTCGGCGATCTCGCCCTCGGGGGTGTTGCGGAAGGAATCGGCGATGTTGGTCTGCATGTCAGAATTCCCGGTACAGCCGCCCGTGGTTGAAAATGCCCCGGGGGTCGAAACGCTGCTTGAGATTGCGGTGCAGGATCAGCAGCGCGGGCGCGAGCGGGGNNGCCCCCCAGTCGGTTGGAGACGGTGAGCGGCGGCGAAGTCGGGTTGACCGCCAGCCGCCACAGGCTCTGGTTCGAGGATGACGAACGCGTGTCGAAGAAGGGCGTGGTCTGGTCGCGCAGGCGCTGCCAGAAGGCGGCGGCATCCTTCACTGTCTCGCCGCCGAGCTTTGCCTGCGCAGCCTGCACCGCGGATGCGGCGCCGGACAGCCGCACCGTCAGCAGGCCGGCGTGCCAGCTGGTCGCCGACAAGGGCAGTGGCTGGCCGGCCCACAGGTTCATGTTCCGGATCGCGGCCGCTTCGTCGAGTTCGAATTGCNNTGTCGAATTGCAGCGTGGTTTCCGCCGCAGGTCTCGGCAGCACCTTGAGCGAGATCTCGGTGATCAGCCCGAGCGTGCCGAGCGCGCCGACCATCAGGCGTGACACGTCGTAGCCGGCGACGTTCTTGATCACCTGGCCGCCGAAACGCAGCGGCTGACCGGTGCCGTCGATCATGCGCACGCCGAGCACGAAGTCGCGCGCGGCGCCGGCGTAGGGGCGGCGCGGCCCCGACAATCCGGCGGCGATGCTGCCGCCCAGCGTGGCGGGCCCACCGAAATGCGGCGGCTCGAACGCCAGCATCTGGTTCTGTTCGCCGAGCAGGACTTCGATTTCGGCGAGCGGGGTGCCGGCGCGCGCGGTCAGCACCAGTTCCTTCGGCTGATAGTCGATCACGCCGGTGAATTTGCGGGTGCCGAGCACTTCGCCTTCGTCGGGGTTGCCGTAGAAGGTCTTGCTGCCGCCGCCTTCGATGATGAGCGGCGTGCGGCTGTCGTGTGCGGCGCGGATGCGCTCGATCAGGGAGTCGAGCATCAGAACCTCGGCAGCTCGGGATGCGGCAGCTGGCCGCCGTGAACGTGCATCGCGCCCCACTCGGCACAGCGGTGCAGTTCGGGCACGGCCTTGCCGGGGTTCAATAGTTTGTCGGGGTCGAACGCAGCTTTCACGTCATGGAAGCGCATCAGTTCCGGCGTGGCGAACTGCGTGCACATCTGTTTGATCTTCTCCAGGCCGACGCCGTGCTCGCCGGTGATGGTGCCGCCGACCTCGACGCAGAGCTCCAGGATCTTGCCGCCGAAATTTTCGGCCTTGGCGAGTTCGCCGGGCTGGTTGGCATCGAACAGAATCAGCGGATGCAGGTTGCCGTCGCCGGCATGGAACACGTTGGC
>DONB01000229.1:0-2595 GCA_003510325.1 Thiobacillus sp.
GCGCAGGCCGCGCGCCAGCACCGTCTTCTCGATGTCCTTGCCGTAGCGCACCATGTCCTCGGGTGAATCCGAATGGTCGATGCGGATCACGTCCTGCTCGATGATCGGCCCCTGGTCGAGGTCTTCGGTGACGTAGTGGCAGGNNAGCTGTGGTGGATGTTGATGATCCGCCCCGGATAGGCGCGGCACAGTTCGGGCGAGAGGATCTGCATGTAGCGCGCCAGCACCAGGGTGTCGCCGCGCGCCTCTTCGAACAGGCGCTGCACCGCCGCGTAGGCGGCAGGCTTGGTGTCGGGCGTCACCGGCACGTGATGGAAGGGGATACCGTGCCATTCGACGAAACCACGGAAGGTTTCGTGGTTCGAGATCACGCAGGGAATCTCGATGTCGAGTTCTTCCGAATGCCAGCGGGCCAGCAGGTCGTACAGGCAGTGTTCCTGCTTCGACACCAGCACCACTACCCGCTTCTTCACGGCCGAGTCGCTGATGCGCCAGTCCATGGCGTACTCGGCGGCAATCGGCGCGAATTTTTCCTTCAGCGTGGCGAGGTCGAACGGCAGCGAATCGGCGAGGATTTCCTGGCGCATGAAAAAGCGCTGCGCCAGGGCGTCGGCGTGGTGGCTGGCCTCGACGATCCAGCCCTGATGCTGCGCGATCAGCCCGCTGACGGCCGCGACGATGCCAACCCGGTCGGGGCAGGACAGCGTCAGCGTGTAGCGGCGGGCGGCGACCATCGGATTTTCTCACAAGGAAACATTTGTTCACATGATGCACCATTAGATTAACTGCGGTCAACTATTTTTCTCCTCATGAATCATTTTTCCCGTGCCATAATCCGCCCATGAGCACCTCGCCCGCCCCCCTCGACCCGGAAGCGCCGGAAGCGGCGACCGGCACGCTGGAACGCTATCTCGGCAACGCCATCCGCGACCTGCGCCAGCGCCACGGCCTGACCATCGCCGAAGTCGCCGACCGCGCCGGCATCAGCCGCGGCATGCTGTCTAAAATCGAGAATGCGCAGACTGCGACCAGCCTCGATGCCCTGCACCGCCTGGCGCAGGCGCTCGGCGTCTCGCTGTCCACCCTGTTCCGCAACTACGACGTGCCCGAAGGCAGCGCGCAGCTGGTGAAGAAGGGCGAGGGCATGGAAGTCGTGCGGCGCGGCACCAAACGCGGCCACACCTATCACCTGCTGGCGCACGAGCAGGGGCCGACCAAGCTGTTCGAGCCCTTCCTCATCACCATCGATTCGCCGGACGCGACCTTCCCGGTGTTCGAACACCCCGGCACCGAGTTCCTCTACATGCTGGAGGGGCGCATGGAATACCGCCACGGCCAGCACACGTATCTGCTGACGCCGGGCGATGCGCTGACCTTCCGCGGCGAGGTGCCGCACGGCCCGGAAAAGCTGATCGAGCTGCCGATTCGCTTTCTCGCCACCATCGTCTATCCCACTCCTGTCGAGACATGAAGGACGTGACGATCACCGCGGCCAGCGAAACCGACATTCCCGAGCTGATCGAACTGCTCGGCGTGCTGTTCTCCATCGAGCAGGACTTCACGCCGGACACCGACAAGCAGCGCCGTGGACTGGCCGCCCTGCTCGCCTCGTCCGCCGGCCACATCGCGATCGCCCGCGACCAAGCCGCGCGTGCCGTCGGCATGGCCACCGCACAACTGGTGATCTCCACCGCAGAGGGCGCCCCCTCGGCCTGGATCGAGGACGTGGTGGTGCGCAAGGACTGGCGCGGACACGGACTCGGTCGTGCCTTGCTCGACGCCGTGCTGGACTGGGCGCGCAGTCAGGGAGCCGTCCGCGCCCAGTTGCTCGCCGACCTCGACAACGCGCCCGCGCTCGCCTTCTACGACAGGCTGGACTGGCGACCCACGCGACTGGGTGCGCGACGGCTCATGCTGGACAAGTAGACACCTGATCGGTTGTTCCACGCCCTCGACGGGCGAACAGGTGGATTACAACAAACAAGCCAAGACATCCGCTCATGACAAATCCGGGCTCCGGCTCCACCCAGGCCAGGGCTGGAGCCCCGCCCCGTCCAACCACGCCAGCCATCCTCAGAATTCCGCAATCTCCTGCGCATCAGCCACGCCGATGCCGGGCGGCGCCAGGGTACCGGCGGCAACGGGAATGAACTGGCCGGCTGACACCACCCGGAATTCCAGGCAATAGCGGCGCGCGCCTCTGCACGTCTTGCGTGATCTGGGGTTCTTGAGCACGACCACCGCAATGATTTCGGATACCGGCGGGACAACCCTACAGCTGAGGAATCGATGAATTGCCAGGGGGCGGGGATGCCTCGCCGCTGGACGCGCAATAAAAAGGGGCGCCCTGCAGAGCGCCCCACATCCTTCGGAGAAAGGGAGATGACTTACGCGTTATAGGCCCGCTCGCCGTGGCTGGCGGTGTCGAGACCTTCGCGTTCCTGCTCTTCGGTCACGCGCAGACCCATGGTCATGTCGATCAGCTTGAATGCCACGAAGCTGACCACGCCCGACCAGACGATGGTGATCAGCACGCCGGTGGCCTGCGTCACCACCTGGCCGGCCATCGAGTAGTCATCCACGCCCACGCCGCCC
>DONB01000229.1:2609-2749 GCA_003510325.1 Thiobacillus sp.
CCCGCCACCACACCGGATGCGAGACCCAGCATGGAAGGCTTGCCGCGCATCATCCACTCGGCGAACATCCAGGCCAGACCGGCGGCCGCAGGCGCCAGGATGGTGTTGATGAAGGCCAGCGTCGTGCCGCCGTTGGCTTC
>DONB01000086.1:0-139 GCA_003510325.1 Thiobacillus sp.
ACAAACGCCGCCAGGCCCCGCCCGGACCCCGCATCACGCCGCGCAATTTCGGCAAGGACCGCCGCTACCCGATCACCTCGAAATACCGACCCGAAGGAGACTTGCCATGAAGAAAATCGAAGCCATCATCAAGCCGTTC
>DONB01000086.1:241-16541 GCA_003510325.1 Thiobacillus sp.
GGCGACGGCAAGATTTTCGTCACGGCGGTGGAGCAGGTGGTGCGGATTCGGACGGGGGAGTCGGGGGAAGCGGCGATTTGAGTTCGGGCGACGGCAACGTCGTTCCGGGTGATTTCCGCGCGCGACATGCACCGGAAGGAGCGAACCATCTATGAAGAAGCGCCTTAAACCTGTCCCCGCGTTTGTCTCGGAGGCCGAGGAACGCACGTTCTGGGAAACTCATGACAGCGCCGATTATGTCGACTGGTCGAAAGCCCAGCGCGTCGCTCTGCCCAATCTGAAACCCACCACCAAAACCATTTCGCTGAGACTTCCCCAGCATCTGCTCGACGCCATCAAGGCCGCAGCCAACGCGCGCGACGTGCCATATCAGTCGCTGATCAAAATCTGGCTGCAGGAGCGCGTCGAACATCAGTAAGGCGACGGGTTTGCAGGGACACAGCATGGTCCGCCGTTCCTGTTGTCGATTCAAGCGCAAACGGCCTCCCGACCCGGGAGGCCGTTTTTACTTGTGCCGCCCAACCATCACGGTGCCGTGGTGTCTGCTTCTTGAAGCGTGCCAGGCCCGCTGAATTTGTGGTGTCTAACCCCATTTGTGACCCGAAATCGGGTGCCCAGTCGGTCCATAGCCGTTTCAAGCGGAGTATTCGTGGAACCAAAACCGAACTGCGACTCGAAACGTAAGCCAATGATGGTCATCAACTCGCCCTTACAACTAAATTAATCAATAAAACAAAGTGTTATGTGCATCTACAATTAAAGTTGTATAGACAACCATAACAGCAGCCAGACACAGTCCGGCAAAGTCCTCAGGCGCAATACTTGGGGATCAGAAAAATACAGGGGGAAGTGATGCACTGCACACTTGAAAATGACCGCGTGGGAAACACGCGGGTGGCTCATCGTGTTAATCGTCTCTACACGCTTTGTGCGTGATTCGGAGAAGAGTGCGTATGAGAAATGAGATGAGAAATGAGATGAGAAATGAATCGAAACTGACCCCTTTAGTTGTAATGATGAAGGCTTGGGCAATAGGCACTTCACTGATGATTTTGGGAGGCGGCATGAGCGCGTGCGCGGACGGAACAAGCTGGAAAGAGGAAGTGCTGCTGCATGACGGTAAGAAGCTGATCGTGGAGCGGTCGCAAAGCTACGGCGGGAGACATGAAATCGGGCAAAAGCCGCCGATCAAAGAGCAGGAAATCACCTTCACTTTGCTTGGCTCAAGTCGTTCCATTACCTGGAAAACCGAATACGGTGAAGACATCGGTCGTGCCAACCTCAACCTGCGGGCGTTGCACATCCTGGACGGCACGCCCTACATCGTTGCCGAGCCGNNTGATGCCTCGCCTACAACAAATGGGGCCGGCCGAATCCGCCCTACGTGTTCTTCAAATACGACGGCAAAACCTGGCAGCGCATCCCCTTGTCCGCATTCCCGACGCAGTTCAAGGACGTCAACGTCGTCGTCAACTCGCTGGGCGCGGCGAGAGAGGGAACGTTAGTCGCGACTAGGCTGATCGCGGCGGAAAAGATCAGGGAACTCAACAGCCGGTTATGGCGGCACCCCAGTGAGCAGCTTCAGTACAAGACTATTCAGCGGGAGGCGATGAAGCAGGGCTCGCCAGGATTGGGTTGTGAAGAGCTTGTTTTTTACAAAGGCGCATGGATTGCGCCCGGAGACTCCATTGGNNGTCGAAGTAAACCTTATAAAATTTGGGGAGACACAATCATGACAGCAACCCAATTTGAAATTGACAACGCATTGATGGCAGGTGCGGCTTATCGTTCAACCCAATTAAAGGGGTCAGCTTCGAATAATTTTCTGATCAGGCAGCCATGCCCCGTCGACCCCGCATCAGACTAGCTGGCCTGCCCCAGCATGTTGTCCAGCGCGGCATCAACCGGGAGCCCTGCTTCTTCGCCGAGGAGGACTACCACAGCTACCTCCACTGGCTCGAAAAAGCGGCTGCCGATTGGCACTGCGCCCTTCATGCCTACGTCCTCATGACCAACCACGTTCACCTGCTGGTCAGCCCCGAGTCCGAGACCGGCATAGCCAGGCTCATGCAGGCCGTTGGGCGTCGTTATGGCCAGTACATCAACCGCAGCTACAAACGCACCGGCAGCCTGTGGGAAGGGCGCTATAAATCCAGCCTCGTGCAGGAAGATACCTACCTGCTCACCTGTATGCGCTACATCGAACTTAATCCCGTTCGTGCCGGCATTGGTGCAAGACCCCGGCCAATACCGCTGGAGCAGCTACCGGCACAACGGGCTCGGCCAGCCGGACCGCCGCATCACCCCGCATGCGCTCTATATCGCCATGAGCCTGGATGAATCGGACAGGCGAGCCGCTTACCGGGCATTGTTCCGCAGCCAACTGGCTGAAGACGCGCTCGACGACATCCGGCTTGCGCTGAACCAGGGACAGCCGCTGGGCAGCGATCGATTCAGCGAGCGGATATGTGCCGAGGCAGGCATCAGGCGCGCGCGGAAACGGCCAGGCAGACCCGCCGGGACATCGAAGCAACCGGACGACCCCCAAGGCCAAACAGATTTTGGATTCTGAGGCGGAACACGCATAAAAAAACAGGATGAGAGATGGCCCGAATCTGGCTCCCTTAGCCCTCTGGTAGCTCCGACTGATCGCAACGTACTACGACTAAAGTTGTATAGACGGCTCGCGGGATACTGAGTCAGAGTCCAGAAAAATCCTCAGGCGCAATGCCAGGGGATCAGAAGAACACAGGGGGAAGCGATGCATCGCACACTTGAAAATGGCTGTGTTGCAAACACGCGGGTTCTCAATGGGTTCTTCGGTTCTTCATCCTTGCTGGGATGCAGCCAGGACGGCGGATGAGGAAGCAGATGGCAAGTAAATTGAGGCTGATATTTTCAGTTTGCACGTTTTGTGCGTGATGCGGGGAAGGCTGCGTATGAGAAATGAGATGAGTAATAAATCGAAGCTGACCCCTTTAGTTCCATCCCTTGTAAAAACTACTGGAGGGCTGCATAAATGACCGGGCTCGTCGTCATCCCGGCAGTGCTGTTGTATCTGCTGCTAGCCATTGTGGTCGTGTATCTGGCGATTCGTTACGCACGAAGAAGCGGGCGCAGTGCAAAGCGGTGGGGTTGGGGGGCAGCGCTGGTGATGTACTTGATCCCTTTCTGGGACTGGTTGCCCACGGTGGCGACGCATCACTACTACTGCGCGAAGGATGCGGGGTTCTGGGTCTATAAGACGGTGGATCAGTGGAAGGCGGAAAATCCCGGGGTCGCAGATAGATTGCAGTTTAAGCTCCAAGCCTATCGTACTTCTTACGGAGAGTTGTACGTGTTGAACGAACGCTTCGTAGTTGAAATGCGGCGCAAAAAAGCGGTCTCCATTTTGCCGACAACCATAACAGAAGAGCGATTAGTGGATGTTGGAAACGGGAATGTTCTGGCAAAGGCGATCCGAGTCGGCTCGAACGTGAATCCTGCAGCTGATGGCTTACGTGGGTACAAATTCTGGTTGGGATCTAAGCCCTGCGTGACAGAAGGGATGGAAAAACTGACCGCTGAGATCGAACGCATGGGGGATAAGAAATGAGCACCATTCAAGACCTGTTTCAACAAGCCCAACTAGCGCAAGCTGCATATGCGGATCTAACCGGGACAGCAGAAAATCAGACAGCGCTGCTTGCGAGGTTAGATGTTGCCAACAAAGACACATATAACGGAACGTTTTCCCAAAGCCAAGCCGCCGAATTCGTCAAACACTGGCGAGTCGTAAGTCACCAGCCCGACACAAGCAGCGGATTTTCGGCGACGCTATTCGAGCGGCTCAACTCAGAGCCGCAGCCCACCGGGCAATACACGCTGGCGATCCGCGGTTCGTCCGAGCCGGCGGACTGGACGGCGGATTTCTTTGACCTCGCACTGGGCGGGGTCGCCTACGGTCAAGTGCAATCCATGGTGAATTACGTCCTGCGCTTACAGGCCGGAAGCCTGGGGACAACCCAGCAAGTGGAGCCAACCCTCGTTGCAGGCGCCCCAACCCTCTCCAGCGCATCCGTTAGCGGTGAGGGCCCCGGGATCAACCCGTCCATGCTGACAGTCAGCGGACACAGCCTCGGGGGTTATCTGGCACAAATCTATCAGCGGATTTTTGGCAGTGCCGGGGTGTACACATATAACTCGCTCGGCGTTCCCCAGCCGGATGCGCAAATCCTGAATTACTTTACAAGCTTGCTGGGTTTGCCTGCTGGCAACTTCAGTTCTGGCACTGGCGAGAATCTGATGGTGCCTGGCGAGCCTGCGCAGTTGGTCGGAACGATTCAGGGCAAGCCTCAGATAGCGATATTCACCGAGACAGAGAGTGCAACAATCAATCCGATCGATACGGCGCCTGCGCACTACAAGGAGCCAGTGGTTGATGCGCTCGCCCTCTACAGTCTCTTCGCCACGATCGACCCCGCGCTCAACACGGCCAACCCGGCAGGCGGCATCGCCACGATCACACGGATTCTCAAAGCCGCCAGCGCCGATCCGGCCCAGAGCCTCGAACTCACCCTCGACGCCCTGCGCACCCTGTTCCAGCAGAACTACCAGTATGGCCACCTCGACTACGACGCCGTGCCGACCATGGTCGGCAGCGACGCGACAGGCCGCAACGACTACTACACCAAGCTCCAGAGTCTGCAAACCTGGTGGGAAGCCAGTCCCTTCACCGCACTTACCGTCAAACCCCTCGCCGAATTGTCCGGCAACCAGATCGCCGATCTCGCCATGGCCGACACCGCAGACGGCCAGGCCTACCGCTATGCGATCTACAAACTCAATCCCTTCGCCATCACCGACAGCAGCGTCCTCTACGACGGCATCAATGCACACGGCGAACTCGACCTTTACGATCCTGCCACCGGCAGAGGCAACCTCACCGACCAGTACATCAAAGACCGCGCTGCGATGCAGTCGTGGAAGCAGCACTTTGCCTACGACGACATCCAGCCCGTCGGTGGCACCTTCGTCAAACCTCAAAGTGGCACGCCGTTCTATTTCGAAGATGAAACCACCGACACTCAAATACGCATCGGTGGGAGTCTTTCTGTGGGGGGCGTCCTGAGCCGACCTTTAAGCGCCTTCCGCATCGTGGTCTTCGGCTCTCAGAATGCCGACGCCATGACCGGGCAGGACAAGAGCGATTTCCTCTACGGCGGCGCGAGTGCGGACACCCTCACAGGCAACGGCGGCAACGACTACATGGAGGGCGGATCGGGTTTCGACACCTACGTGATTAGCGCTGGCGATGGTTTTGACACCATTCTCGACACCGATGGCACAGGCGTGATCAAACTGGTAGGTGTTCTAGCCAAGGGCAGTGCCACGGCTGGGCTTGATCCGGCAAAGTGGAAACAGCTGGGCGCCGACCTCTGGGTCGACACCCAGAATGGCATCACCTATAGAAAAGTTATTGTCGATGGCGAAAGCCAGCTTCTAATTCACAAAGGCGACAGCAATGTGCTGGTCAAAGGCTGGAGCGATAGTGAACTGGGGATCACCCTGGGCGCGGGCAGCGCGCCTGTTTCCCCCGTCACCACTCGAACCTACAGCGGCGATCAGCATGCACCGCTCAAGAGCGACGGAAGCTACGAGTGGAGCGCCACCGCCTGGCTGACGGATGGCACGCTGGCTGGTGGCGTGGCCGAAGCCAACTTCAATGATGTCATTTATGGTTCTGCGGGCGCGGATCGGATGGATGGCTTGGGCGGCAACGATGCGCTCGATGGTGGTGCGGGCACAGACCGCATTGACGGCGGCGATGGGGATGATCTGATCGGCGGCGGCGCGGGCTCTGATCTCATTTACGGCGGTATTGGAAATGACGTGATCCTTTCCGCTACCGGGCTTGCAGCGCCGGGGCGCAGCAAGCCTTCTGACGTCTGGACCCCGCCGGCTGGCACAACCGTCTGGACCAAGGGCAGTACGTGGGGCGTCTACCAAAATGCCGGCGGCTTCACTCTCAGTGGTGGTGGCTCATTGACCCAGGACGATGCGCCCGATGTCATATATGCGGGCGACGGCAACGACCATGCCACAGGTGGACGTGGCGACGATTTTATCGACGGCGGCATTGGCAACGACACCCTGTGGGGAAATGGTGGAAACGACATCATCGATGGCGGCGCTGGAGATGACCTCATCACTGGAGACGGCACGACTTCCTCGGGGTTCTACTCGACCACGCCTGAATCGCTGCACGGTGACGACATCCTGATTGGCGGTGCAGGCACGGACAAGATTTGGGGTGGCGGCGGACACGATCTGTTGCTGGGCGGGGCAGAAAACGACACATTGATGGGCGAGGCCGGCCACGACGTTCTGGATGGAGGCTTGGGCGCCGACTATCTCGCCGGCGGGGATGGCCATGACACGTACCTGAACGTCACCGGCGAAGACACCATCCTCGACAACAAAGGCAGCAACACGATCAGGATTGCAGCGGCCGGCATCGATACGGCTGGGCTCACGGCCAGCGTTGAAACAAATGAAGGTGGTCAGCAGTACATGCAAGTGCAGATTGACCTCGACAGTGGCGGCGCGCTCAAACTTGATAGCCCGTTTTGGGCTGTCGAAACGACGACTCTAGAGTTTTCGGGCGGCGAAGTCTTCGACCTGGAAGTGCTGATTGGCGAGCAGCTGTTCACGCCGCTGCACCTCATCCTGGGGGTTGAAGGCGGGAGGGTGTTCGGTGGGGCGGGTGATGACACCCTTGAGGGCCGCGCGGGCGATGACACGCTACTCGGATATGCCGGCGATGACACCCTTTCTGGCAACGATGGCGCAGACACCCTCGCAGGGGGCGCTGGCGTCGATTACCTGGAGGGTGGCGCCGGCGATGATGCGCTTGATGGGGGTGAGGGAGATGACACCCTCGATGGCGGGGTGGGCAATGACACCCTCCAGGCTGGCGCGGGCGATGACAGGCTCTATGGCGGCGAAGGCGCCGACACCCTGCTTGCCGATGATGGCAGCGATTGGCTTTCCGGCGGGGACGGAACGGACATCCTCGAGGGCGGCGCCGGCGACGATTACCTGGTTGGTGGCACAGGCGATGACGTGTACCGACTGAGCATGGGGGCTGGATGGGACACGATCGAGGACACCGAAGGGCGCAACCGTATCGAATTCGCAGCGGATATCGGCCTGGAAAGCCTGTCGCTTACGCGCAGCGTACACGGCTACGAGATCGCCTATGGCTACGGGTGGGACGCGGTCAATGTGTCCTCGACCTGGGCGCTGTCGCCCAATGAACTGAAGTTCGCGGATGCCACGTATGTGCTGAGCAACGAATTGTTCACGGGCGTTCCGGTTCCGGTGTGGGGTGACGAAGCGGACAACGTGCTGGTCGACCTTGGCCCGGGTGTTGAGTTCTCCGGGGGGTGGGGGGGGGACGATACGCTGATCGGAGGCGCGGGTGACAACGTCTACTACTTCGACCTTGGGGACGGCTCAGATGTGACCGTGGATCTGGGCGGTGTCGATACGATTAGCTTTGGCGAGGGCATCACGCCGGATGATGTGTTTGTCGAGTATGGTGATTTGGGCAACCAGCTACCCGGTTTGCGGGTATATGTCGGGTCGGATGGAGATGTGATCTCGATTCAGAACGGCGAATCGAGCATTCTGGAAAATTTCCAGTTCAGTGATGGCCTGACTCTGACGTTCGACGAGATGCTGGCGTGGCAGGGGGGCTTGCATACCGTGCCTGCGGGAACGACCGGTGAGCGGCATGGCGAGCGATTGCTGGCCGGCACGGATGGCGACGATGCACTGGACAGCCCCTTCTCATATTCGGAGGGCGGCTCTGGCGTCGCGTACGTCGGTGGGTTGGGAGACGACGCGATCGTGGCGTCCGTTCGAACGGGCTCCCTGTTCCTGCTGAATCAGGGTGACGGAAACGACACCATCCGCAGGGTGGAGATTGATGCGTACGGCGCGCCCGATGCGCTCGTGTTCGGTGCGGGGATTACGCCGGAGTCGCTGAGTTTCTCCTTCGTCGAACGCACCGTGACGGGCGACGGTGGCCCATTCATTGGGGTGACCACCTACACGGTCACGGATGCGGTTTTCCAGTATGGCAGCGCCGGCGACAGCGTAACAATGCTGGCCGATTCCCTTGCGGATCTGAATTTCATGTTCGCGGATGGCCGCGTGGGTACATACAGCGCGCTGACTTCGGGCCAATCGGTGGTTACCGGAGGGATAGGCCGTGGGCCGTTTGATCTGCCTCCCGGTGATGATGCGCACCCTGCGCTGTACTGGAGTGGCACGACGGACGACGACACCTATGCGGCACGTGACATGTTGTCCGTCAACGGGCAAACGGCAAAACCGCAGCGGGATGTTGTCGATGGCGGTGCTGGAAATGATCACATCGCTACGCGTGCGGGCAACGACTGGCTGACAGGCGGGCAGGGTAACGACCTGCTGGAGGGCGGGACTGGATCCGATGTCTATGTCTTCGCTGAAGGCGACGGCGCGGATACGATCCGGGAGACGACCGCGGCGGGCGAGAAAAACTACGTCCTGATCGAGGGGGAGGTGGCGCCCACGTTCGAGTACGACGGCAGCGACCTGCTCGTCCATTACAACAACGGCGCCGATGTCATTCGCGTCGAGCACTTTTTTTCGAGCGGGCTGGACGAACACGCGGCCATCAGCGGCGTGCTGCTGGATCGGAGTGCAGCCGGCGTCTACCCGCTGGAGATTTTCTATTCGCTGGACGATATCAAGGCGGCTGTTCACATTAAAAACGGAAGCCCGGACGACGACACGCTGGTCGGCAGCGCCGCCAACGATTTCCTGTTCGGCAACGCGGGCGCGGATACGCTCCAGGGCAGCAAGGGTGACGACACGCTGATCGGCGGGGCGGGAGACGATACCTACGTGATCAACCTGGGCGATGGCGTGGATACCATTCGCGACAGCTTCGCCGAAGGTGAGAACAACACGATCGTGTTTGGCGCGGGTGTCGATCCGGGCTTGGTCAAGCTCTTCAAGGGCTCGCTCGGCCTCGATCTGGGGGGCGGCAACACCGTGCATATCGAGGGCGTCGATTACGACGACCTTGCCAATACCAGCAGCATCAGGAATTTTATGTTTGCCGATGGCACGGCGTTGACTATCGAGCAATTGCTTGCCCGGGGCTTCGATCTGAACGGCAGCGATGAGGCCGATACCCTGTCTGGCACCAGTGCCTCGGACCGTATCGAGGGCGGGGCCGGTAACGACAACCTGAGCGGTCTGGCGGGCAACGATGTTCTTGACGGCAACGCCGGCAATGACACCCTTGCAGGTGGAGCAGGTGACGACACCTACATCGTTGACAGCACCGGCGATCACGTCATGGAGAATGCAGGCGAAGGCACAGACAGCATCCAATCCAGCGTCACCCTGACGCTGGCTGCCAACGTCGAGAATCTTGCCCTGACCGGCGCCGCGGCCATCAACGGCACCGGCAATGAGCTTGGCAACGTGCTCACGGGCAACAGTGCCAACAACAGGCTGGTGGGTGGACTGGGCAACGACACCCTCATAGGTGGTTCGGGACATGACCGTCTTGATGGTGGGGCGGGAGCCGACACCATGGCGGGTGGCCTGGGTAATGACGCCTATGTGGTGGATGACGCCGGAGATGTCGTTACAGAAAACGCCGGTGAAGGCAGTGACTCCGTGGAAATCTATGCGGCTGCCGACTTCATCTTGGACGCTAACCTGGAAAACGGTTACCGCCGCGGGACCGGGAGCTGGACGACCATGGGGAACGCAGAAAATAACTTTCTTTCGGGAAATTCCGGCAATGACACGCTGATCGGCCTTGGCGGTAACGATAGGCTGCTGGGTGGAGTGGGTGCCGATACCCTGATTGGTGGCATGGGCGACGACACTTATTTTGTTGATGATGCTAATGATGTGGTTACCGAATTGGCCAACGCAGGCGTCGACCATGTTCATGTCTGGAAATCAATGGCGTACACGCTGGCTGCCAACGTTGAGAACGGTTCGTTGGGGCAGGTAAGTGGTAGCTTGACGGGTAATGCGCTTGACAATTCGCTTAACGGTAGCTGGAGTGATGACGTACTGGATGGAGGGGGAGGGGCGGACACCTTGGCGGGCTCGGGCGGCAATGACACCTATGTAGTGGGACGCGACTACGGGACGGATACTGTGATCGAGAACGACACCACTGCAGGCAACACCGACGTTGCCCAGTTCCTGGCTGGCGTCGCTTCCGACCAGATCTGGTTCCTGCAAGTGGGCAATAATCTGGAGGCCAGCATCATCGGGACCAGCGACAAGCTGGTGATCCAGGACTGGTATCTCGGTAGCGCCAACCATGTCGAGCAGTTCAAGACCACTGACGGCGCCAGGACCCTGCTCGACAGCAACGTGCAGAATCTGGTGAACGCGATGGCCAGCTTTGCGCCACCAGCTGCGGGGCAGACCACCTTGCCGCCGAACTACCAAAATATGCTGGCGGATGTGATCGCGGCCAACTGGCAGTAAAAGCTGACATTGATTCCTCTGCGTCCTGCTGTCCTGAGCAAGACGAAGGGGGCGCTTTTGTGTTGAGTGGCCCATGACAGAACAAGAATCTCAGCGAGTTGCCGCGCCGGATGCCGGCCTTACCTGCTTGGTGATGCTGGCGCGCCTCCACCAGATCGCTGCCGACCCCGATCAGCTTGCGCATCAGTTCAAGGCATCCGGCGACGCGTTCGGAAAAACCGAAATCCTCCTCGCCGCCAAGCACCTGGGTTTGCAGGCCAGGCCGGTCAAAACCACAATCGACCGTCTGGATCGCACCCCGCTCCCCGCCATGGCCGTGGACGGCTCAGGCGGCTACTTCATCCTCGCCCGATTCGATGCCGACAAGGCGCTGATTCACGACCCCAAGGCCGAGCGGCCACAGGTGGTGTCGCGCGATGAACTGCTGACCCGCTGGAGCGGAGAGCTGATCCTCTTCACCTCGCGCGCCTCGATGATCGGCGAGATGGCGAAGTTCGACTTCTCCTGGTTCATCCCCGCCGTCGTCAAATATCGCAAGCTGCTCGGTGAAGTACTGCTGGTGTCGTTCGTGCTGAACCTGTTCGCGCTGGTCACGCCGCTGTTCTTCCAGGTGGTGATGGACAAGGTGCTGGTGCATCGAGGTCTGACCACGCTCGACGTGATCGCCGTCGGACTCTTGGTGGTGTCGATCTTCGAGGTGGCCCTGTCGGGCTTGCGCAGCTATGTGTTCGCCCACACCACCAGCCGCATCGATGTGGAACTCGGCGCGCGGCTGTTCCGCCATCTGCTGCACCTGCCGCTGGGATACTTCCAGGCACGCCGGGTAGGCGATTCGGTCGCCCGCGTGCGGGAGCTGGAAAGCATCCGCGCCTTCCTTACCGGCAATTCGATTACCGTGGTGCTCGACGTAATGTTTTCGGTGGTGTTCATCGGCGTGATGCTGTTCTACAGCGGCTGGCTCACGCTGGTGGTGCTCGCGTCCCTGCCGCTATATTTCGTGATCGCCCTGCTGGTCACCCCGCTGCTGCGCGCGCGGCTGCACGAGAAGTTCAACCGCGGTGCGGAGAACCAGGCTTTCCTGGTCGAGACTGTGTCGGGTATCGATACCCTGAAAAGCATGGCGGTGGAGCCGCAGATGCAGCGCCGCTGGGATACCCAGCTGGCGAGCTATGTGTCCGCAGGGTTCAAATCCGCCACGCTTTCGACTCTGGCGCACGAAAGCACCAATCTGGTCGGCAAGCTCGTGACCGTCGGCACGCTGTGGCTCGGCGCCAGGCTAGTGATCGAAGGGCAACTCACTGTGGGCCAGCTCATCGCCTTCAACATGCTGGCCAGCCGGGTGGCGCAGCCGATCATGCGGCTGGCGCAGTTGTGGACCGATTTCCAGCAAATCGGAATTTCGGTCCAGCGTCTGGGCGACATTCTCAACGCGCCCACCGAAGCGGCCGGCGCCAAGAGCAGCCTGCCGCCGATTGCCGGGCGCATCAGCTTCGATCAAGTTAACTTCCGCTACCGTCCCGACACCTCAGAAGTGCTGAAAGGCATCAGCTTGGACATTGCACCGGGTGAGGTCATCGGCATCGTCGGCCGCTCTGGTTCCGGAAAAAGCACGCTGACCAAACTGATTCAACGGCTGTACGTGCCCGAACGTGGCCGCGTGCTGATCGACGGAATGGACTTGACGCTCATCGATGCGGCCAGCCTGCGCCGTCAGATCGGCGTGGTATTGCAGGAGAACGTGCTGTTCAACCGGACCCTGCGCGAGAACATCGCGCTGGCCGACCCGGGTGCGCCGCTGGAGCAGGTCATCGCCGCGGCAAAGCTGGCCGGTGCGCACGAATTCATTCTGGAACTGCCCGAAGCCTACGACACCATGGTCGGCGAACACGGCTCGACGCTGTCCGGTGGCCAGCGTCAGCGCATTGCCATCGCACGCGCCCTGATGACGCAGCCGCGCATTCTGATCTTCGACGAGGCCACCAGTGCGCTGGATTACGAATCGGAACGCATCATTCAGAACAACATGCAGGCCATCTGCCAGGGCCGCACCGTCATCATCATCGCCCATCGCCTGTCGGCAGTGCGCCATGCCAACCGCATCCTGGTGATGGATCACGGCCAGATCGTCGAGGCCGGGACGCACGCGGAATTGCTGCAGCACGAAGCGGGGCATTACTCCCGCCTGCATCGGCTGCAAGCAGGGTGAGGGGGCTCAGGTGGGCGTGTGGGTTTTAAGCCAATCCTTCAGTGCCGCATCGAGCCGGATCTGCCAGCCGTCGCCGGTGGCGCGAAATGGTTCCACCACCTCGGGCGAGAGACGGATCGTGATGCGTTCCTTGACGGGCGTTTTTTGCGGACCGCGTGTGCGTTTGGACAGCACGGACTGGAGAGTTTCCGGCAGTTCGTTGAAGCGTTTGGCGCGCTTGAACCATTCATCCGTTAATTCCGGATTGCCTTCGTCCACCAATTCAGGATCTGGCCGCTTGCTCATATCTTCGTACCTCGCGTTCATTTGCCTTACGGAAACTGATGACGCGCAATGCCTCACCGCGCATCGTGAAAATCAGCACATGCAAGACGCCGTTCAGTTTTCCAATGGCAGTCATCCGTGCCTCGCCATAATCGCGGCGGTCGTCGATTTCGATCAATGCAGTTTCGAAATTAAACTCCGCCACCCCATCGAACGACAGGCCACGCTCCCGGATGTTCCATTCATTCTTGGCCGTATCGTATTCGATGCGCATAATCTAATTGTATGTACAAATAAACCATCAGGCAAATGGTCGACGTCATGCTGAAACTGCACGCTTTCTCCGATTTGACCAAGCGCTACGCCAAAATCTTGCGCCACGCCTGGTCGCAGCGCCGCGAAACGGACAGTCCCAAACTGCAACCCCACGAATCTCAATTCCTGCCCGCTGCGCTCGCCTTGCGCGACACACCGGTACACCCCGCCCCCCGCATAACGCTGTGGCTGATCATTGCGTTCGCCCTGATTGCAGTCTTGTGGNNCGCATCGATGTGGTCGCCACCGCAGTCGGCAAGATCATCCCCAGCGACCGCACCAAGGTCATCCAGCCGATGGAAACCGCCGTAGTCAAGGCGATCCATGTGCGCGACGGCCAAGCGGTCCAGGCAGGTCAGTTGCTGATCGAGTTGGATGCGACCGCTGCGGCTGCCGACAGCGAACGTCTGCGCAATGAAGCCCTGACCGCGCAACTGGAAGCACTGCGTGCCCAGGCGCTGCTGGCAGCACTGACACATGGCACCGCGCCCAGGTTGCAACCCCTGAAGGGTGTCGACGCAGTCCGAATGCTCGCCGAGCAAAGCCAGGCATCAGGTCAATATCAGGAGTTTCAGGCGCGGCGTTTGCAGCTTCAGGCGGAGATCACCCGCCGTCAGGCGGAACTCCAGGCAACGCAGGAACAGGTCACCAAGCTGGAACAAACCACACCCATCGCCCGCCAGCGCGCACAGGATTACCAGAAGCTGGTGAAAGAAAATTTCATGTCCCGACATGGCTATCTGGAACGCGAGCAGGCGCGTATCGAACAGGAACAGGATCTGGCCAGCAGTCGCTCCAGAGTCGCGGAAATCCGCGCTGCCCTGATGGAAGCCCGGCAGCAGCAAGCCACCCTTGCCGCCGAAACGCGTCGGCAATTGCTCGATCAGCTCAATCTGGCGTCACAAAAAGCCGCATCGCTCGGCCAGGAATGGGTCAAGGCCGACCAGCGTGGCCGGCTGATGCACATGACCTCCCCGGTGGCAGGCACCGTGCAGCAGCTTGCGGTTAGCACCGTAGGCGGCGTCGTCACGCCGGCCCAGCCCCTGATGGTGATCGTGCCTAAAGACAATGTGCTTGAAGTCGAGGCCATGCTGCCCAACAAGGACATCGGCTTTGTGAACCCGGGGCAGGACGCCGAGGTGAAAGTGGAAACCTTCCCGTTCACAAAATACGGCACCTTGCACGGCAAGATTACGCAAGTGTCGTCCGACGCCATCCAGGACGAGAAGCTGGGACTGATTTATTCGACCCGGGTGAAGCTCGCCAAGGATACGCTTCGTGTCGAAAACAAGATCGTGCGCCTGACTCCAGGCATGGCGGTGACGGTCGAGGTCAAGACCGGCACGCGAAGGGTCATCGAATATTTCCTGAGTCCGCTGACGCAGGTGACGAGCGAGAGCTTGCGAGAGCGCTAACTTCCAACCGCGTTGGACACCCTCTCGGAAGGCTGCGCAAGCCCCGGGTCCGGGGCCTTACCAGAACCGGTACCAGGCCTTCCCCTCGGTGTTCACGCCCTTGCTGTACTTGCTGTTGGGGAAATTCAGCGTCAGCACGCGCTGGGCGTCGTCGCGCAGGTCGGTGAGCTTCAGCTTGTCGTAGGCCACCACCATGATCGCCAGCGCTTCTTCCAGCGCGGGGGCTTCGGGGTAGGTCTTCAGCACTTCCTTGGCGCGGTTGGCGGCGGCCACCCAGGCTTCGCGCTTGATGTAATACTTGGCGACGTGGACTTCGTGGCTGGCCAGGGCGTTGACCAGATATTTCATGCGGGCGGTCGAGTCGGCGGCATACTTGCTTTCGGGGAAGCGGGTGACCAGTTCCTTGAATGCCAGAAATGCGTCGCGCGCGGCCTTGGGGTCGCGCTCGCTCAGGTCCTGATCGATCAGATTGCCCAGGTAGCCCAGATCGTCGTTAAAATTCGCCAGGCCCTTCAGGTAGTAGGCGTAATCGACGTTAGGGTGGTTGGGGTGCAGTTTGATGAAGCGGTCGCAGGCGGCAATGGCGGAAATCGGCTCGTTGTCCTTGCGNNATCGAGTTGCGCCTGCTGGGCGTAGCGGCCGAAGGGGTAGCGCGCTTCCAGCGTTTCGAACAGCTTGACCGCCCGTTCGTAGTTGCCGTCGTTGAGATTGTCCTTGGCTTCGGCGTAGATTTTCTGCGCCGACCAGCCCGCGGTTTCATCCTTGACCTCGGGCAACAGGCCGCAGCCGCCCAGGGTGAGGGTGGCGGCCAGCAGCAGGCTGCCGAACACCCGATTGAGGCCAGGCGCCCGATTGAATGCGTTAAAACCGGATGAACGTTGCTTAAGCATGGGAAAAGACACAGAAAATTTGTCGGATGATTATAAGGGAAATACCGAAGGCGATATCCGCCAGCTGGTGATTCCCGGCGAGCAGGGCGGTCTGCGCCTGGACCAGGCGCTGTCGGCCATGCTGCCCGAATTTTCGCGCAACCGCATCCAGAACTGGATTCGCGCCCGCAAGATCTCGGTGGACGATGCCTGGGGCACCACCAAGATGAAGGTCTGCGGCGGCGAGTCGGTGCGGGTGGAGGTCGAGCCCGACCCGAATGCGACGCCCGATGCGCCGGAAGCCATTCCGCTCGATGTGGTGTACGAGGATTCCATGCTGGTGGTGATCAACAAGCCGGTCGGCCTGGTGGTCCTNNGCGGCAACCCGCGCGGGACGCTGTTGAACGCCTTGCTGCACCGGGTGCCGCAGGTGGCCGAGCTGCCGCGCGCCGGCATCGTGCACCGGCTGGACAAGGACACCTCCGGCCTGCTGGTCGTCGCCAAGACCCTGCGGGCGCATACCGACCTGGTGCGCCAGCTGCAGGCGCGCACGGTCAAGCGCGAATACCTGGCCCTGGTGTACGGCGAGGTCGACAGCGCCGGAACCGTCAATGCGCCGCTGGCGCGCGATCCGCACAATCGCACCAAGCGCACCGTGCACACCATGGGCAAGGAGG
>DONB01000276.1:0-249 GCA_003510325.1 Thiobacillus sp.
CCCACATGGAGGTGGACGGCCACCCCATGCTGGCCTTTTGCAGCAATGACTACCTGGGCCTGGCCGGCCACCCCACCCTGGTGCGCGCCGCCTGCGCGGGCGCCCAGGCCTTTGGCGTGGGCTCGGGCGGCTCGCCTCTGGTCAGCGGCCACAGCACGGCCAACGCCGCGCTGGAGGAACAGCTGGCGCACTTCGTGCAACTGCCGCGCGCGCTCTACTTCTATGCGGGCTACGCCACCAATGCCTAGT
>DONB01000276.1:332-2918 GCA_003510325.1 Thiobacillus sp.
CCCGCCTGTCGCGTGCCCATGTCCACCGTTATGCCCATGCCGACCTGGGCGACCTGGCCGCGCAACTGGCCGCCAGCACGGCCCGCCGCAAGCTGGTCATCAGCGATGCCGTGTTCAGCATGGATGGCAACGTGGCCGACATCCGCGGCCTGCTGGCGCTGTGCGATCAGTACGACGCACTGCTGCTGCTCGACGACGCGCATGGCTTCGGCGTGCTGAACGAGGGGCGTGGCGGCCTGACCGAACGCGCCCGCGCGAGCGATCGCGTGATCTATCTCGCCACGCTCGGCAAGGCGGCCGGCGTTTCCGGGGCGGCGGTGGCGGCGCATGAGAGCGTGATCGACTGGCTGATCCAGAAGGCGCGCCCCTACATCTACACTACCGCCTCGCCGCCGCTCCTGGCCGCATGCCTGCTGGAAAGCCTGCGCCAGATTGAGGCGGGCGAAGCCAGGCGCGCGCGTCTCTTCAGTCACATATCGCAGCTGCGCGAGGGTCTGGGCGACCTGAAACTGGGCGCGCTGATGCCGTCGGACACGCCGATCCAGCCGCTGGTGATCGGCGCCAACGCCGAAGCGGTACGGCTGTCGCAGGCCCTGCTCGAGCGCGGCCTGCTGGTACCCGCCATCCGCACGCCCACGGTGCCCGCCGACACGGCGCGGCTGCGCATCACCTTGTCGGCCGCGCACAGTGCGGACGATGTTTCACAACTGGTCGAGGCTCTGCATGCCATCACCTAAGCCTGTCCTTGCGCTGGTGCACGGCTGGGGCATGAACGCTCGCGTATTTGATGCACTGGCGGGTTTGCTGGCGAGCGATTTCGAGGTGCGCGCACTCAACCTGCCCGGCCATGGCGGACGCGAGAACGCGGCCGACAACACCCTGCAGGGCTGGGCCGACGATCTCGCGCAGCATCTGCCGGACAAGACCATGCTGCTCGGCTGGTCGCTCGGCGGCCAGGTGGCGATGCGCGCGGCGCTCGACCATCCGCACAAGGTCGCGCGTCTTGTGCTGCTGGCGTCGACGCCGAAATTCGTTGCAGAAGACGGCTGGGNNTCCGGCGCGGCGCTGCTGGCCGACCCGCGGGCCACGCTGCTGCGCTTTCTGAGCCTGCAGACGCGCGGCATGGCGGGGCAAAAAAGCCTGCTGCAGGATTTGCGGCAGTCGCTGCTGGCCGCCCCCGTGGCGCGCAGCGAGGCGCTGTCGAATGGTCTCGCGATCCTGCGCGACACCGACCTGCGCGATGAGCTGCCGCGGCTGACGCAGCCGACGCTGGTGCTGCACGGTGCGCTCGACATGCTGACGCCGCCGGCAGCGGGTGCCTGGCTGGCCCAGACTTTGCCTGCCGCGCAGCATATCGAACTTGCCCGCGCCGCGCATGCGCCGCACTTGTCGCACGGCGAAGACGTGGCCATCGCGATCGGACGCTTTGCCCATGACTGAAACCGAACTCGATTTCGCCGAAGTGCGGCGCGCCTTCGACCACGCCGCCGCCAGCTACGACGCGCACGCGGTGCTGCAGCGCGAGGTATGCGATCGCCTGCTCGAGCGGCTTGATTTCATGGCCCTGCAGCCGGCGCGCGTGCTCGACATCGGCACCGGCACCGGCTACGGACTAGCGCATCTGCGGTCGCGCTATTCGGAAGCCGAGCTGTACGCGCTCGACATCGCTCCGGCCATGCTCAAGGCTGCGCGAGCGCGTCTGCCGCAGCCGACCTGGGCGCAGCGCGCCGTGCAACGGCTGATGCCTGGTCCCTCACGCTCCAGCCGCCTGATATGTGCCGACATGGAGCGTCTGCCGCTCGCGCCCAACAGCATGAACCTGGTGTGGTCCAGTCTGGCGTTGCAGTGGGCGCACGATCTTGACGCCACACTCAAGGGCGTGCATCGGGTGTTGGCGCCGGGCGGCCTGCTGATGTTCGCCACCTTCGGCCCCGACACGCTTAAGGAATTGCGCGCGGCGTTTTCTGCCATCGATGATGCGCCGCATGTGAACCGCTTCATCGACCTGCACGACATCGGCGACATGCTGATTCACGCGGGCTTCGCCAGCCCGGTGATGGAAATGGACATGCTGACGCTGACCTACGCCGACCTCAAGTCGCTGATGCGCGATCTCAAGGGCATCGGCGCACACAATGCGGCGGCGACGCGCAAGCGCGGCTTGCTCGGCAAAGCGGCGTGGGCCCGGCTGGAGCAGGCTTACGAATCGAATCAGATCGAAGGGCGCCTGCCGGCCACCTTCGAAGTGATTTACGGCCACGCCTGGGTGGGCGACAAGACGCAGCGCGAAGACAGCCGTCAGGTGATCCAGTTCAATATCGGCGAGCGCAAACGCAAGCTGGGGTTGGCATGAAAGGCCTCTTCGTCACGGGCACCGATACCGGCGTCGGCAAGACGCGGGTGGCGGTGGCGTTGATCCTTGCGCTGCGTGCGCGGGGCCTGCGGGTGGCGGCGATGAAGCCGGTTGCTGCAGGCTGCCCGCCAGGCGAACTGAACGAGGACGTGGCGGCGCTGCTGCAGGCGGCCAACGTCGAAGCCGAGCTGTGCGATGTCAATCCCTACGCCTTTGCCGAGCCGGTTGCGCCG
>DONB01000074.1 GCA_003510325.1 Thiobacillus sp.
GCAGGTGCGCTACCAGGCTGCGCTACGCCCCGACGAAGCCCGAGATTCTAACAGAGGAGCGATGTCCGGCGGAAGGGCATCAGCCCAATATTTTCAGGATCGCAGTGATTTCCGCGCGCAGTGTGCCGACATCCGGCGCACCGGCCTCCGGCGCGGGCGCAGCCTCGGCGGGTGCTTCGGCGTCGTGTTCGAGACGCTGGCGCGCGCCGCTGATGGTGAAGCCCTCTTCGTACAGCAGTTCGCGGATGCGGCGGATCAGCAGGACTTCGTGGTGCTGGTAGTAGCGGCGGTTGCCGCGTCGCTTGACCGGGCGCAACTGGGTGAATTCCTGCTCCCAGTAGCGCAGCACGTGCGCCTTGACGGCGCAGAGTTCCGACACCTCACCGATGGTGAAATAGCGTTTCGCCGGAATCGGCGGCAGTTCACTCTTCGCTGGGCGTTCCAACCTGGGCGCCTTCGACTTGGGACTTGAGCTTCTGGCTGGCGTGGAAGGTCACCACGCGGCGCGCGGAAATCGGCATTTCTTCGCCGGTTTTGGGATTGCGGCCCGGACGCTGCGGTTTTTCGCGGCACTGGAAATTGCCGAAACCGGACAGTTTGACGATGTCGCCCTTCTCGAGCGACAGACGGATTTCGTCGAAAAAGGACTCGACGACATCCTTGGCTTCGCGCTTGTTCAAACCCACTTTTTCGAACAGCAGTTCGGCCAGATCAGCTTTGGTCAGGGTGCTCATGGTCGTTTATGGCAGGAATGGCTTAGAAGAAATAAGGTCATGCACGCAAGCTGGCATTGCATTGACGAAGCGCGGCATCGACCAGTTTCTGCACTGCATCTTCCACTTCCTGATCCGTCAATGTGCGTTCAGTATCTTGCATAACTACCCGGATAGCAAGGCTTTTTTGGTTTTCTGCCATGCCTTTTCCGCGATAGTCGTCGAACACGTCGATGGCGCGCACCGCGTCGGCCGCGGCATCGCGCAGCACGGCCAGCAGTTCGCCGGCCGGGGTGTGGGCGTCCAGCACGAACGCCAGGTCGCGCCGCACCGACGGGAAGCGCGACTGCGTCGCGTGGCGCGGCAGGCGGCGCTGCGCCAGCACCTCGCTGTCGAGTTCGAACAGCACCGGAGCGGCCGGCAGGTCGAACGCCTGCACCAGGCGCGGATGCAGGGCACCGATCCAGCCGATGGCGCGGCCATCGGCCCAGACTTCGGCGCACTGCCCCGGATGCAGTGCGGGAACCGCCCCGCGCCGCGCATCGAGCGCATGGCCGAGCACCTGTTCGAGGTCGCCCTTGAGGTCGAAGAAGTCGACGCGGCGCGCGGCAGCGCCCCATTGTTCGGGCAGCACGTCGCCGTAGGCCAGCCCGCCCAGCTTCATCGGCTGCTCGGTCTGCGAGCGGTATACCCGTCCCAGTTCGAAGATGCGCACCCGTGCCTGCTGGCGGTTGAGGTTGTGGCGCAGGGTTTCGATCAGGCCGCCCCACAGCGTGGTGCGCATCGCCGACAGCTGGCTGGCCAGCGGGTTGGCCAGCGGCAGCGGGCGGGCGTCGGCATCGAGCGCGGTCTCCCACGCCGGGTCGACGAAGCTGTAGGTGATGNNCAGGTCGACCAGCATCTGGCGCAGGCTGTCGTCGGCCAGCGCGGTTTCGTCCTGCGGCAACATGCGCGAGGGCGCAGCCGGCGGCTGCGCCGGAATGTTGTCGTAGCCGAACAGACGCACCGCCTCCTCGATCAGGTCTTCCTCGATCGTCAGATCGAAACGGAAGCTCGGCGGCGTGACAATCAGGCGATCCTCCTGGCGCTCGACCTGGGCGCCGAGCGCCAGCAGACCGCGCACCACCTCATCGGTGTCGATTTCGACGCCGGCCACGCGCGCGAGGCGCGCCAGCCGCAGGGTGATCGGTTCACGACGCGGCAAGGCGGCGGCGGCCTCAGTAATGGGACCGGCCTGGCCGCCGCAGATTTCGATCAGCAGCTGAGTGGCGCGCTCCATCGCCCGACGGGTGGCGCCGAAATCGACGCCGCGTTCGAAGCGGTGCGACGAGTCGGTGGACAGGCCCAGGCGTCGCGCGCGACCGGCGATCGCCGCCGGTGCGAAGAACGCGGCTTCGAGGAACACGTCGACCGTGACGCGCTCCACGCTGGTCGGCAGCCCGCCCATGATCCCGGCCAGCGCCACCGGCCCGGCGGCGTCGGCGATCACCAGCATGTCGGGCGCGAGTTCGGCCGTCTGGCCGTTCAGCAGCTCGAGGGTTTCACCCGCACGCGCCAGCCGCACCTCGATGCCGCCGTTGAGGCGCGACAGGGCGAAGGCATGCATCGGCTGGCCGAGTTCGAGCAGCACGTAGTTGGTGATGTCGACCGGCGCCAGCAGCGGACGGATGCCGCTGCGCTCCAGCCGCTCGGCCATCCAGCGCGGCGTGGCGGCCTGCGCGTTGATGCCGCGCACTACGCGACCCAGATAGAGCGGGCAGGCGTCCGCAGCCGCCACCTGCACCGGCAGCGTGTCCTGGATACGTTCGGCGACCTCGTCGACCTGCGGCAGGCGCACCTCGGCGCCGGTGATCGCGCCGACTTCGCGCGCCAGACCCTGCATCGACAGGCAATCTGCGCGGTTGGGGGTGAGCTTCAGCGTGATCAGCGTGTCATCCAGATTGAGCCAGTTGCGGAAATCCTCGCCCACTGGCGCATCGTCATTCAGCACCATCAGGCCGTCGGCTGCGCCTTCCAGGCCCAGTTCCTTGGTCGAGCACAGCATGCCGAAGGATTCGACACCGCGCACCTTGGCGACCTTGATCTCGATGCCGGGCAGCTTCGGTNNTGGCACACGCGCAGGCGATCGGCATCGGGATGCTTCTCCGCCGACAGGATCTCCGCCACCACCACGTTGTTGAACGGCGGCGCAGCCGGGGCCAGGGCTTCGACCTCGAGGCCGGCCATGGTCACGGCGTGGGCCAGCTGGGCGGTATCGAGCGCGGGATTGACGAGGCTGCGCAGCCAGGATTCCGGAAATTGCATGATGTATTCGCTCTAATTAATTGAATTGCTTAAGGAAGCGAAGGTCGTTCTCGAAAAACAAGCGCAGGTCGTCGACGCCGTAGCGCAGCATTGCCAGCCGCTCGACGCCGAGGCCGAAGGCGAAGCCGACATAGCGTTCGGTATCGATGTTGACGTGTTTGAACACGTTGGG
>DONB01000125.1 GCA_003510325.1 Thiobacillus sp.
GGCCTTGAAGGCGTCGAGCGCCTTGATGCGCTCCTGCTGGGTCTTGTCGCCATGGATCGCGTCGGCATGGATGCCGGCTTTGTTGAGTTCGTTGGCGAGCCGGTTGCAGCCCAGCTTCGTACCCGTGAACACCAGCACCTGCCGCAGGTCGCGGCTCTTGATCAGATGCGCGAGCAGCTGCCGCTTGCGCTCGTGGTGCACCGGGTGCATCACCTGGGTCACCGTCACCGCCGTCTCGTTGCGCGCGACTTCGATGAAGGTCGGATTGTTGAGGATGCTGTCGGCGAGCTTGCGGATTTCCTCCGGAAAAGTGGCCGAGAACATCATGTTCACCCGCTGCGTAGGCAGCAGCGCGACGATGCGCTTGAGATCCGGCATGAAGCCCATGTCGAGCATGCGNNAGCATGCGGTCGGCCTCGTCGAGCACCAGGGTGTTGACCTGGTTCAGCATCAGCGTCTTGTTCTGCACGTGGTCGAGCAGGCGACCGGGCGTCGCCACCAGAATTTCGATGCCGGTCTTCAGGATCGGGATCTGGGTGTTGATGTTGACCCCGCCATACACCACTAGCGAACGCAGCGGCACGTGTTTGGTGTAGGCCTTCACGCTTTCCTCGACCTGGATCGCGAGCTCGCGCGTTGGCGTGAGGATCAGCGCACGGATCGGGTGCTTGGCCGGCGAGGTGCCGGTGTTGGCGAACGGCAGCAGGCGCTGGATCAGCGGCAGCGCGAACGCCGCCGTCTTGCCGGTGCCGGTCTGCGCCGCGCCGAGGATGTCGCCGCCCTGCAGCGCCAGCGGAATCACCTGTTCCTGGATCGGCGTCGGTGTCGCGTAGCCCATCTCGTCCAGGGCACGCAGGATGTCCGGGGCAAGCCCGAGTTCAGCAAAAGTCGTCAAAGCCTTATCCAATCAAATCCCGTCGTCTGACAGGCCACGCGCACGTCGTCGTCCGCGCAGTTCAGCACCTGGGCCAGCGCACGCTGGGCCAGCGCCGACGTGTTGTTCTTTTTCGATACGTGCGCAGCCATCACGCATTGTAGTTTTTCATGCTTCAGCTTATCCAGCAGGGCCGCCGACTGGGCGTTTTCCAGGTGGCCGAAGCGGCCGCCGACGCGGCGCTTGAGGCCTACAGGATACGGTCCGTTTTCCAGCATCGTCGCGTCGTGGTTGCACTCCAGCACCAGCGCGTCGACGCCCGCCAGCATCGCCTCGATGTGCGGCGTGCTGCAGCCGGTATCGGTCAGCACACCCAGCCTGCATGCGCCGTCGCCGAACACATATTGCACCGGCTCGCGCGCATCGTGCGGCACCGGATAAGGCTGGATTTCGAGCCCGTCCACCGCGAACGCGGCATGGCTGTCGATCACCTGCACCGCCACCCCGTCGAGGTCCTGCGCCATCGCCAGCGTGCCGGCGGTGAGCCACACCGGCAGCCTGTGCCTGCGCGCCAGCCGCCCCACGCCGCCGATATGGTCGCTGTGCTCGTGGGTCACCACGATGCCGGCCAGATCGGCAGGCTGCAGACCCAGCCGCGCCAGCCTGGCCACGCTGTCGGCCAGGCCGAATCCGCAGTCCATCAGCACCCGGGTGGATCCGGCCTCGACCACCAGGCCGTTGCCTTCGCTTCCGCTGCCGAGACTGGCAAATCGCATCAAGCCTGTTCCCGCGTCACTTCAACTCTTTGTGCAACAGATTGACGATGCGGCTCTGCGTATTGGGGTCGACCCGCTTGCCGTCGACACCGGTGACGGTGACGCGGCTCTTTTCGGCGCCCGTCTCGTTGACCAGGATCTGCAACTGCGGCGAGGACTGGTCCTTCTTGCTGCGCCAGAAGGCGAACTTGGCGAACATGCCTTCGTCGCGCTTGCTGGCGTTGTCGATCTCGGGATCGATGTAGCGCACGAAATACACGCCCTTGGAGCGGTCGCGGTCTTCCACCGCAAAGCCGACACGGTCGAGCGCAAGACCGACGCGGCGCCAGGCGCGATCGAAGTTCTCGTCCATTTCAAGCGTCGGCACGGCGGCGTCGCCGACGATGNNGGCGTGCCATCTCCGGCGTCTGCTGCTGGGCCAGCAGGGTCTGCGCACGGCTCTCCTCGACGCCGAATCGCAGCATCAGGCGGCGCAGCATCTCGGCCTCGAGTTCGGGGTCGGAGGGACGGGGTTGCCAGACGGTCTTGTCTTTGCCCTCGGTGGCAAAGACCTCCATCATGCCGCGGTGGCTGATGTAGATCTCGGTGCCGCCCTGCCCCGCTTCGATGCGGGTGCGGAACTTGTCGCGCTCGGCGGTGGAATACAGGCCGTCGAGCACCTTGCCCAGCGTGCGGCGAATCACGTCCTGCGGGATCTTGGCNNGTGGCCGGCGTGGTCTTGCGTTCCTGGCTGTAGGTCGACAAGGTCGCGGTGCCGCTGCCCTGGGCGTCGGGAACGGCGTAGCGGTTGTCGCCCGTCGGCGCGGTGAGATCGGGCGGGATTTCCAGCGTCGGTGCCTTGGTGGCCGATTTGTAGTCGATCTTTTTGGATTCGATGATGCCGCAACCCGAAGCGGCCAGCGTAACCATCAGAAACAGGGGCAATAAACGCATAAAGTGTCCTAAACGAAAGCTTGGATCAAACCGGCGTGGCGCAGCGCCACGCTAGATCAAATTGGCGTGGCGCAAGGCGTCACGCACGGTGTCGTGCAATCCGGCAGACAGCGGGGTCAGCGGCAGGCGCAAGGCCGGGGAAATCAGCCCCAGTTCGGCGCACGCCCACTTGACCGGTATCGGGTTGGCCTCGACAAACAGCCTGCTGTGCAACGGCAGCAGTGCATTGTTGAGTTCGCGCCCGCGCGCCAGGTTCCCGGCGAACGCCGCCTCGCACATCTAGTGCTTCAGCTTCGGTGCGACGTTGGCGGTGACCGAGATCACGCCATGGCCGCCCAGCAGCATGAAGGGCAGTGCCGAGGCATCGTCGCCGGTGTACAGCGCAAAATCCTTCGGCGCGCGACGCAGCAGATCGGCCGCGCGCTCCATGTTGCCGGTGGCATCCTTGATGCCGACAATGCCGGGCACCTGGGCCAGGCGCAGCGCGGTGTCGTTGGAGAGGTCCGTGATGGTGCGGCCCGGGACGTTGTATAGAATCAGCGGCAGGTCGACCGTCTCGGCAATCTTCCTGTAGTGCTGGTAGAGGCCTTCCTGGGTCGGCTTGTTATAGTACGGGGTCACCAGCAGGCAGGCATCGGCGCCTGCGGACTTGGCGTTCTCGGTCAGCTCGACGGCTTCGCTGGTGGAGTTGGCGCCCGTTCCGGCGATGACCGGAATCCGGCCATTGACCTGGTCGACGACGCGCCGGATCACTTC
>DONB01000261.1 GCA_003510325.1 Thiobacillus sp.
CCGCCGAGGCCGTGGTGCCGAGCATGATCCTGATCTACCTGGCGGCCTGCCTGTGGATCGTCCTCGGCAATATCGATCAGGTGCCGCAGGCGTTGGCCAAGATCGTCACCGAAGCCTTCGCGCCGATCGCGGTGGCGGGCGGCATGGTGGGGGCGCTGGTGCAGGGCTTCAAGCGCGCGGCGTTTTCCAGCGAGGCGGGCCTCGGCTCNNCGCCACCGCGTCGGTCAAATATCCGATTCGCCAGGGCATGGTCGCGCTCTACGAACCCTTCATCGACACCATCGTCATCTGCACCATGACCGCGCTGGTCATCATCATCACCGGCGTCTACAGCGACCCGGCCACGCTCGCGATCCGCGAGGCCAGCAAGGGCGCGGCGCTGACTTCGGTGGCGTTCGCCACTGTGTCGGACTGGTTCCCGGTCATCCTCACCCTGTCGGTGGTGCTGTTCGCCTACAGCACGATGATTTCGTGGTCCTACTACGGTGAACGGTGCTGGGCCTACCTGTTCGGCGAACGCACCTCGATGGTGTACCGCGTGCTGTTCCTGCTCTTCATCGTCGTCGCCTCGGTGGCCAGCGCGGCCAACATGGTCGACTTCACCGACCTCTTGGTGCTGGCGATGGCCTTCCCCAATCTGATCGGGCTCTACCTGCTCAGCGGCAAGGTGCGCGCGATGCTGACCGAGTATCAGGGCAAGCTGAAAAGCGGCGAGCTTGATCGCGAGAAACAGCCGGGCTGAACGTCAGGCCAACTGGTCGGACCGTCCCCGCCGGCAGCCTGCGGCGCTAGGGGCGGCTTGAGTTGAAGCGGTACAGCTGGCGTTCGGTCAGCACCGCGTCGAGCGGCATGTCCCACGGCTCGTGCGGCAGCGTATCGACCCGCTGGCATTCGTAGGCGATGCCCACCAGGCGCGGCTTGCGCCACAGGCGTCGGTGCTGCATGAACGCCAGCGTCGCATCGTAATAGCCGCCGCCCATGCCCAGCCGGTAGCCCTCGAGATCGAACCCCACCAGCGGCATCAGCAGCAGATCCATCTGGCGCGCGCGCAGCGGTTTCGCATCGATCGGTTCGGGAATGCCGTAGCGGTTGGGTTTCATGCGCGTGTTGCGGCCCACCCGGCCGAAGCGCATCACCCGCCCCCGGCGCGGCAGCACCGGCAAATAGCATTCGCGCTGCATGCACAGCGCCTGGTTGAGCAGGGGGTGGGCATCGAATTCACCGCCTTGCGGCAGATAAAAACCGATGCGGCTGGCGCGCAGCAACAGACCATGGCGCAGCGCCAGCCGCAGCGAGGCGCGCGCAGCCTGGCGGCGCTCGACTGGCCGCAGCGCATTGCGTGCTGCCTTGAGCTGGCGTCGTAGGGTGTATTTGTCCATCGGAAATAAGTGCTCCCCGCCTGTGCCGTGACTGGCTGCGGACTCTTGAACCTGGGTCCAAGACGGCCGCGCTCAAAGACGCTTTGGGCACATGAGACGTGTCACGCGCACACCCGCATCGGAATAGATCGCAGCCTTGCACGTATGCATTGGTTCAGAGAAATTGCAACCAGCCTCGAACACCGCAGGGAGCACGGCTAGTGTAGTCCTTTTCAGCTCGAAAAGGCCACGAACACCCTAAGGCCATCGAGGCTGCCGCAGGGCTGGGCGGCCTGCCCCGTCCTCGCGAGCCGAGCTGGAAACGCGATGTGCGCCTCAGGAATCAGAACAGCGTGTCCTGGTCTTCCAGCACCGTGTCCAGCAGTACATTGCAATGATTCAGCCGGGTGCGCGCCGCCTCGATCTGGCCGCCGCCGCCCTGGGTCAGCAATTCGTGCGCCAAGTTCAGCCCCGCCATGATGGCGATGCGTTCGGCGCCGATCACCTTGCTGGTGTCGCGGATCTCGCGCATTTTTTCGTCCAGGTAGTCGGCCGCCGCAATCAGCGCCGATTCCTCCTCGCGCGAGCAGGCTACCTTGTAGGCGCGGCCCAGGATATGGATTTCAATCGAGCGCGGCCCGGCCATCAGATGCCCTCCGGCAGGGTGTCGAGCAATGCCTGCAGTCGTGCCTTGGCGGCATCCAGCCGGGTCGTCAGCTGCTTGTTGTCCTGCTGGCTGGCCAGCAACTGCTGGCGCAGTGCGATGTTGTCCTGCCGCAGCGTGTGGCACAGCTCGGCCACCTGGCGGATCTTCGCTTCGAGCGTATCGAGTTCGGCATGCATGGCGCGACTATAGGGGGCGGCGTGCGGACGGTCAATTGGCCGGTGGGAAGGCGCGTACGTGCGCCGCATGCATGGTTATAATGCGCGGCTTCAGGTGCCGACGCGGCTTTCCNNAAAGCCATCAAGCCTGTGCTGCCCCCGCAACGGTCAGCGCTAAACGGTCCATCAAACACGCCACTGGGTTCGCCCGGGAAGGCGATGCACTTCAAGCGCGAGCCCGGATACCGGCCTGGACCCTGCATGGCGCAAGTCATGCTGCGGATCGTGCAACGCGCCTGCGGGGAAGCAGGCGCCCAAACCGGACTTCATCATGCGTCAAACCCCTCTCGCCCTCGCCCTGGGCGTTGCCTTCATTGCCTCCGCCCATGCGGACACCCTGCCGGAATTCGTCGGCGAAACCATCGTCGTCACCCCCAGCCGGTTTGCCGAGCCGGACGGTGTCCGTCCGGCCAATGTCACGGTCATTTCGCGCCGCGAAATCGAAGACAACCCGGCCACCACGCTGCCGGCCATCCTGTCCGATTACGCCGGGATCGGCGCGCGCGACCTGCTCGGCAGCAATGCCTCGAACACCACGGTGGACATTCGCGGCTTCGGCGCGGCCGCAGGCCAGAACACGCTGGTGCTGGTCGACGGACGCCGCCTGAATGACATCGATCTCTCCGGCGTCGTGTGGTCTGCCATTCCCCTGTCGGCCGTCGAACGCATCGAGATCGTGCGCGGCGGTGCCAGCGTGCTGCATGGCGGAGGGGCGGTGGGTGGCGTTGTCAACATCATCACCCGCTCGCCCTTGGGCAAGCCGGATGCCGCCGGGCTGAGCGGTCGCATCGGCAGTTTCGGAACGCGCGAGGTGCAGGTCTACGGCACCTTGTCGGGCGACGACTTGGGCCTGACCCTGACGGCCAACCGCCATCGTTCGGACGGATATCGCGACAACAACCAGAATCGCCAGGACAGCCTGGCGGGCGACGCCCGCTGGAAGCGCGGCGATACCGAATGGATCCTGAAATTCGGCGGCGATAGCCAGCTCATCCGATTGCCGGGCGCACGTGCCGTGCAGCCGAGCATCGGGCAGTACGATCTGGTGGACGATCGCGAAGGCACATCCACCCCGCTGGACTGGGCCGAACGCGACGACCGGCAGTTGGGCCTGACCGGCCACACCACCTTCGGCGCGCACGCTGCGACCATCGATCTCGCCTATCGCAACAAGACGCAAGCCGCCTATTTCGATTTCAGCGGTTTTCCGGATTACCGGGAAACCGATCTCGACATGATCAGCGTTTCGCCGCGCGCGAAGTTCAGGCTGGCGAATCACACGCTGATCGCCGGCGTCGACGTCAGCCGCTGGGAATACGACCTCGAACGTTCCAATGCGCCCGCCAACATCGGCCAGCCGTTTACCCGGCTAAGCGCGACCCAGCGCAGCCTGGGCGCGTATCTGCAGGACCAGATCGTGGTTGGCCCGGACTGGGTGCTGAGCGCGGGGGCGCGGGCCGAACAGTTCGCCATCCGTGCGCGCGATGTGTACGACCCGCTGGCGCCGGGCGCCTTCAGTTCCGCCGCGCCCTCGGGCAGACAGAGTGAGCGGGAATATGCCTGGGAGCTGGGTGCGCGCTACCGGGCGAGTCCGGCGGACTCGCTGTACGCCAAGGCTGGTCGCAGCTTCCGCTTCGCCACCGTGGACGAGATATACGAGACCAATGCCGCCTGGGCCCGGGAATTCCAGTTCCTCAAGCCGCAGATTTCGCACGATCTCGAGACGGGCTGGGAAACCGGCACCGCCCGCCGCGGCGGGCGACTTGCACTCTACGCTGCGCGGGTGAAGGACGAAATTCATCTCGATCCGTACAGCGCCGGCATCGGAAACACTAACCTGCCGCCGCTCACGCGCTACGGACTGGAACTCGAAGGCCGCACCGGCTGGGGCGCGCTGCAGCTGAGCAGCGCCTACACGCTGGCGTTTGCCCGATTCACCGATGGGCGCTATAACGGCGTTGATCTGGAGGGCAAGGACGTGCCGCTGGTGCCGCGGCACAAGCTCGCGCTCAATCTGATATGGCAGGCGAGTGCGGCGACGCGCCTGTCGGCAAGCGCGAATTACGTGAGCCGGCAATACCTCGACAACGACGAGCCGAATACGCTGGGGGTCCGGATTCCCGCCTACACCGTGGTCGATACCCGCATCGAGCATCGCGCCGGCAACTGGGTCTGGGCGGCGGCGATCAACAACCTGTTCGACGAGGCGTATTACACCTATGCGGTACGCAGCAATTTCACCCCGGACCGCTATGCGGCCTATCCGCTGCCCGGCCGGCATGCCTGGTTGAGCGCCGAGTACCGGTTCCGCTGAGGCGTATCGAAAGGAGGAGGCATGAGCGAAGCCGAGCACCACGCGCATCAGGACGCATCCAGGGAGGCGCGCCATGCGATGCGCATGGCGCGAAAGAAAGCGCTGATCGACGCGGCGATCGCCGCTGCCAGCGACGAACGCGGACTGTTGCTCGTCATTACCGGAAACGGCAAGGGCAAGAGCACCTCGGCCTTCGGCATGGTGGCGCGCGCGCTCGGCCACGGCATGAAGGTCGGCGTGGTGCAGTTCATCAAGAGCCGCACCGACACCGGCGAGGAGGCCTTTTTCGGCCGCCAGCCCGGCGTCGAATGGCACGTCACCGGCGACGGCTTCACCTGGGACACGCAGAACCGCGAGCAGGACATCGCCACTGCCGAGCGCGGCTGGGCGATTGCCGCGCGCATGCTGGCCGACCCCTCGTTCAATCTGGTGGTGCTGGACGAGCTGACGTATCTTCTGAGCTACGGCTACCTCGACAGCGACCTCGTGCTCGACGCGCTGGCGCACCGGCCGGCCATGCAGCATGTCGTCGTCACCGGACGCGCCGCAATCGACGCGCTGATCGAACTGGCCGACACCGTGTCGGTCATCGCCGACGAAAAGCATGCGTTCCGCGCCGGCGTGAAGGCGCAGCCCGGCATCGATCTTTGATCCGGCGCCACGCGGATCGCGGCACGAGCGCGTGCCGGGGTCCGCGCGGCATAATGGCCGGGTGAATTCCGCACCCTATGTCGGGCGCTTTGCGCCATCGCCTACCGGTCCCCTGCATGCTGGCTCGCTCGTCGCCGCGGTCGCCAGTTTTCTGGATGCCCGTGCGGCCGGCGGGCGCTGGCTGCTGCGCATGGAAGACCTCGACCGCCCCCGCTGCGAAGCCGGCGCGGCCGACACCATCCTGCGCCAGCTGGAAGCCTATGGCCTCGTCTGGGACGGCGCGGTGCTGGTGCAGTCGCAGCGCGACGACGCCTATGCCGCGGCACTCGACGCGCTGAAGGCGCAGGGCGCCGTCTACCCCTGCGCCTGCACCCGCAGCCAGCTCGCCCGCACTCAATTCAATCAAGCGCCGCGCAACCCCGAAGGCGAAATCCTTTACCCCGGCACCTGCCGCAACGGCCTGCCGGCCGGTGCGGTCGCGCGTGCCTGGCGGGTGAAAGTGCCGGATGTGAGCACGCACTTCTTCGACCGCATCCACGGTGATCTCGAGCAGAACCTGGCCCGTGACGTCGGCGACTTCATCGTCAAGCGCGCCGACGGTCTGTTCGCCTACCAGCTGGCGGTGGTGGTGGATGATGCCTTCCAGGGCATCACCCACGTCGTGCGCGGCGCCGATCTGCTGTGGAACACCCCGCGCCAGATCTATCTGCAAACCCTGCTCGGCCTGCCGACGCCGGTCTATGCTCACGTCCCGCTCGTTACCAACGCCGCCGGGCAGAAGCTGTCGAAGCAGACCCGGGCGCCCGCGCTTCCCGACAGTGGGCGCGGCGCCGTCATGGCGGAGGCGCTCGCCGTGCTCGGCCATCCGCCGCCGGCCGGACTTGCGGGGGCCGAACCCGGCGAGCTTCTGGCGTGGGCAAGCGCTCACTGGCAAATCGAAAATGTGCCGTTGCATGCAAGCGTTGCCAACGCCGCGCCCTGACCGGACAATTCGTCCCACCCCATCATTTCCTGCGACCCACCCGCCATGGCCCAACTGCCCTCCGCCGTCGAACAAGTCCTGCACGTCCACGCGTCCTTCATCCACACCGTCGTCAACGCGCTGCGCGACCGCAGCCAGCTGCCCGAGCTGATGAAGCAGCTCGACGCCGCCGAGCAGGCCGGCTGGGCGCGGCTGGTCGGCGCGCTGCGCCACGTCATCAACGGCCGGCGCGATCCCTCGATCAAGCTGGGGCTGGACGAGGAAGACAGCATCCTGCTCGACGCCATCCTGCGCGGCCTCGACAACCCGGCCACCTTGCCGCCGCTGAACGTTCAGCCCGACGGCAGCAGCGCCGCCCCGGGGCTGGCCGCGCTGATCGACGCGTCCGCCCGTGGCGACGCGCAGGCGATGTCAGTGCTCGCCAACATGGCCGAGCAGATGATGAAGGCAGGTGGCGACATGGCGCTGCTCGGCGGCCGCATGCGCCGGCTGGTCAACGGCGAGCGCGACGCGGATCAGCTGGTCGCCGGCATGGGTCCGCTGGGACGCGAGCTTCTGATCAGCCTGCTCGACGAGCTGGCGAAGCTGCGGCCGCAATAATTCCCGTGCAAACCCGACATCGCCGATTTAGCGACGGACGGGGCGCTTTGACAGCGCGCGCCGCAATCAGCTAAAATGCGCGCCTTTTCGGCGGTCCATAGCCGGGAAAGCAATCCCCAAGGTGATGTAGCTCAGTCGGTTAGAGCATCGGATTCATAATCCGGGGGTCGGTGGTTCAAGTCCACTCATCACCACCACATTTCTCATTTCGTGGCTGTGCCTCAATTGCAGCGGCGAAATCCCCGCCCCCAGTCTATTCACTGTCCCGGCACCCCATGAAAAAAATCTACATCAAAACCTTCGGCTGTCAGATGAACGAGTACGACTCGGACAAGATGGCCGACGTGATGGGCGCGTCCGAGGGGCTCACCCCGACGTCCAGCCCCGAAGACGCCGACGTCATCCTGTTCAACACCTGCTCGGTGCGCGAGAAGGCGCAGGAAAAGGTGTTCCACGACCTCGGCCGGGTGCGCCACCTGAAGCAGGCGAACCCCGACCTCATCATCGGCGTCGGCGGCTGCGTCGCCTCGCAGGAAGGCGCCGCCATCGTCGCGCGCGCACCCTTCGTCGACGTGGTGTTCGGCCCGCAGACCCTGCACCGCCTGCCCGAATTGATCGCTCAACGCCGCGAGACCGGCCGCGCGCAGGTCGACATCAGCTTTCCCGAAATCGAGAAGTTCGACCACCTACCGCCGGCGCGGGTCGAGGGTTCGTCGGCTTTCGTCTCGATCATGGAAGGCTGCTCCAAGTACTGCACCTTCTGCGTCGTGCCCTACACGCGCGGCGAGGAAGTCTCGCGCCCGTTCGACGACGTCATCGCCGAAGTCTCGCGTCTGGCCGAGCACGGCGTGAAGGAAGTCACCCTGCTGGGGCAGAACGTCAACGCATACCAGGGCGTGCTGCACGAAGGTGGCACCGCCGACTTCGCCTTCCTTTTGGAAATGGTGCACGAGATCCCCGGCGTTGAACGAATCAGGTACACCACCAGCCATCCGCGCGAAATGACGCAGCGCCTGATCGAGTGTTATGGCACGTTGCCCAAGCTGGTGTCGCATCTTCATTTGCCCGTGCAGTCGGGTTCTGACCGCATCCTGGCGGCGATGAAGCGTGGCCACACCGTGCTCGAATTCAAGTCTATCGTGCGGAAACTGCGCGAGCAGCGCCCCGACCTGTGCCTCTCGTCCGACTTCATCGTCGGCTTCCCCGGCGAGACCGAGGCCGACTTCGAGGCGACCATGAAGCTGATCTGTGAGCTCGACTTCGACGCCAGCTTCTCCTTCATCTACAGCAAGCGCCCCGGCACGCCGGCGTCGGACTACCCGGATGACGTTTCGGCCGAACTGAAAACGCAGCGGCTGATGAAGCTGCAGGCACAGATCGAGGCGCAGGCGCAGCAGGTGAACCAGGCTATGGTCGGCACCGTGCAGCGCGTGCTGGTCGAAGGCCACGCCAGGAAGAACGCCGAAGAACTCGCCGGCCGCACCGACAACAACCGCATCGTCAACTTCGCCGGCCAGCCGCGCCTGGTCGGGCAGTTCGTCGACGTCACCATCACCCAGGCCCTGCCGCACAGCCTGCGCGGCGAAATCGCCCTCACCGAGACCGTAAGCGCTTGAAAACCGACGTCGTTGAACTGCGGCTGGCCCCGGAAGACAACCGGCGGCTGGCCAACCTGTGCGGGCCGATGGACGAGAACCTGCGGCAGATCGAGGCGG
>DONB01000141.1 GCA_003510325.1 Thiobacillus sp.
GTGTTCGGCGCGGCCAAGGACAGCGATCCGCAGCGCTACAACAGCATCATCGCCGCGATGCGCGCCGAACTCGCCAAGGTCTGATTTTTCCATCCACCCGTACACGAAGGAACACGAAGACGCGGCGAAGATTCCTTGGCGAATCTTCGTGTCCTTCGTGGGCAATCAAACATGAAAAGTTTTCCTCTTCCGATCAAGGCCGTCGTCATCGATCTCGACGGCACCTTGCTCAACACCGCCCCGGATCTGGCGCACGCCGCCGAGCTGATGATGGCCGACCTCGGCCGTCCCTGTCCGTCGCTGGAAACGATTTCCACCTACATCGGCAACGGCGTGTCGCGGCTGGTCAAGCGCGTGCTCACCGGCGAGATGGATGCCGAGCCTGACGCGGCGCTGTTCGAACAGGCCATCGCTTCCTATCAGAAGCATTACGGCGAACATGTGTCGCTGCATTCGCGCCCCTTCGGCGGCGTGGTCGAAGGCCTCGACGCGTTCAAGGCGATGGGCGTGCATATCGCCTGCATCACCAACAAGGCGGCGCAGTTCACCCATCCTCTGCTGAAGGATACGGGCCTCATCGACTACTTCGAGTTGATCCTGTCCGGCGACAGCCTGCCCAAGCGCAAGCCCGACCCGCTGCCCTTGCTGCACGCCTGCGAGGTGTTCAAGGTGAAACCGGCCGAGCTGCTGCTGATCGGCGATTCGCTCAACGACACCCAGGCCGCGCGCGCGGCCGGGTGCCCGGTGTTCTGCGTGCCCTACGGCTACAACCGCGGCCGCCCGGTGGCCGAGCTCGATCTCGACGCGGTGGTGCCGACGCTGGCCGAAGCGGCGAAGATGGTGGCAAAGGTCGGCTGATCATGGAGCGCGCCGTGAACGACAAGCGATGGTGAAGGTGGAACGCATCCGCACGTTTCGCCTTTTGCCATTCACTTTATTCACGGACCTGCCATGACTGAACAAGACTTTTTCGACCTCGTCCGCCAGGGCTACAACCGCATCCCGCTGGTGCGCGAGTTGCCCGGCGACCTGGAAACGCCGTTGTCGGTGTACCTCAAGCTCGCCAACGCCCCTTATGCCTACCTGCTTGAATCGGTGGTGGGCGGCGAGCGCTTCGGCCGCTATTCCTTCATCGGCCTGCCGGCACGCACGGTGCTCAGGGTTCGCGCCCATCTGCTGACGGTGGAAACCGACGGCCGGGTGGTCGAGGAGCACACGCTGCCCGACCCGCTGGCCTTCATCGCCGAGTTCCAGGCGCGCTTCAAGGCGGCGCCAGTGGCGGGACTGCCGCGCTTCACCGGCGGACTGGCGGGTTATTTCGGCTACGACACCATCCGCTACATCGAGAAGCGCCTGGCCGACACACGCAAGGACGACGTGCTGCACACGCCGGACATCCTCTTGATGCTGACCGAGGAGCTGGCGGTATTCGACAACCTCGCCGGCAAGCTCTACCTCATCACCCATGCCGATCCGATGCAGCCGGATGCCTATGCGCAGGGCCATTTGCGCCTCGCCGAACTGTCCGACAAGCTGCATGCGCCGGTGCATCTGCCGGCCGAATCGGTGGTCGAGGAAGACGAACCGGCTTCCGAGTTCGGCGAGGCCGAGTTCAAGGCGGCAGTGCAGAAAGCCAAGGATTACATCGCCGCCGGCGACGTCATGCAGGTGGTGCTGAGCCAGCGCATGACGCGGCCGTTCGCCGCCTCGCCGCTGTCGCTGTACCGAGCGCTGCGCAGCCTGAATCCCTCGCCCTACATGTTCTTCTACGATCTCGGCGGCTTCCACATCGTCGGCTCGTCCCCGGAAATCCTGGTGCGGCTCGAAGGCGACACCGTCACCCTGCGTCCGATCGCCGGAACCCGCCCGCGCGGCCTGACGCGCGCGGATGACCAGCGCCTGGCCGAGGAACTGCTGGCCGATCCCAAGGAGTGCGCCGAGCATCTGCAGCTGCTGGATTTGGGCCGAAACGACACCGGACGCGTCGCGGTGACCGGCAGCGTCAAGGTCACCGAGAACATGCAGATCGAGCGCTACTCGCACGTCATGCACATCGTCTCCAACGTCGAAGGCACGCTGAAGCCGGGCCTCACCGCGCTCGACGTGCTGCGAGCCAGCTTTCCCGCAGGCACCGTGTCCGGCGCGCCCAAGGTGCGGGCGATGGAAATCATCGACGAACTCGAGCCGAGCAAGCGCGGCATCTACGCCGGCGCGGTGGGCTATCTCGGCTTCAACGGCGACATGGACCTGGCGATCGCCATTCGCACCGCGGTGGTCAAGGACGGCATGCTGTACGCCCAGGCGGGCGCCGGCATCGTCGCCGACTCGGTGCCCGACAACGAATGGATGGAAACGCTGAACAAGGCGCGCGCCGTCGTTCGTGCGGCCGAGCTGGCGCAGGCGCGCTTCGCGACCCGGGTCGAGTGAGCAAGGCCTAGCTCAGGCCATAGCGTTTCAGCTTGCGATACAGCGTGCGCTCGGTGATGCCGAGCGCGGCTGCCACCCGGCTGCGGTGGCCGGCGTGTACGTCGAGCAGGGCGCGGATGTGGGCTCGCTCGACCTCGGCCAGCGGTTGCGCGTCCGGCTGCACCGCCACCACCGCCGCGGCAGGCAGATGCAGGTCGGCCGCGCGGATCACCCCGTTGCGGCAGGTCAGCGCCGCACGCTGCAGCAGGTTGCGAAGTTCGCGCACATTGCCCGGGAATTCGTACGCCTGCAGCGCGGCCAGCGCGGCCGCGTCCAGCTGGCAGGCGCGGCGAGCGCCGGCCAGGCGCTTGAGCAGAAGCTTCGCCAGCGCCGGGATGTCTTCGCGCCGCTGGCGCAGCGGCGGCAGGTCGACGTCGATGCCTGCCAGCCGGTAATACAGATCGAGCCGGAACCGTTTCTCGTCCACTTCATCCAGCAGCCGGCGATTGGTGGCCGATACCAGTCGCACGTCAGCCTTCAGCGTGTGGGTGCCGCCCACGCGCCGGAACTCTCCGCTTTCCAGCACACGCAGCAGCTTGGCCTGCAGGCTGAGCGGAATCTCGGCGACCTCATCGAGAAACAGCGTTCCGCCGTCCGCCAGTTCGAACAGGCCTTTTTTCAGGCCGCTGCTGCCGGAGAATGCGCCGCGCTCATGGCCGAACAGCTCGCTCTCGAACAGGGTTTCCGGCACGGCGGCGCAGTTGATCACGATAAAGGCGCTGCCGGCTCGCGCCGAGCGGGCGTGAATGAACCGCGCCGCGAGTTCCTTGCCCACCCCGCTCTCGCCATACAGCAGGATCGAGGCCTCGCTGTCGGCCACCCGTGCGAGGTTGTCCACGCAGCTCAGGAATGCGGGAGACTGCCCCACCATCTGCATGGCGTCGCAGTCCGTGCCGGCGTCGGCCTCCAGCGGGAAGAGCTGTTCGCCGAGATAGCGCTCGCCATTCGCGTCGCGCAGCAGATGGCCGCGTATCCGGGTGCGCTCGGGCTGGTCGTCGGCGTGAAAATGGGTATGCAGCACCTCGACCGCCTCGCCGTCCTCGAACAGCGCCTGGTGCGGGCAGTGTTCCCCGTTTTCGTGGCAGGGTCGCGTCGAATGATGCGACACGGCATAGCAGTGCCGGCCGGCAATGGCATCGGATGATGCGCCGTAGGCCTCGGCATAGCGCTGGTTGGCGGCCACGATGCGGTAGTCTCGATCGATCACCACAAACGGCTGGTCGTTGGCGTCGATCAGATCCTGCAATTCGAACTGGGGCATGGCGTGTCCTTGGTCATGACGTGTCAGGAATTTGGCATGACATATCCGTCATGTCAAATGGGCGGCGATCAGCCGATCCCGCCCAAATCCATGCATGGCGAGGCCTTGCCTGTTGGCATGGCAATTGCTGATTGCCATGTCTGTCATCAACAAGGAGAGCAAACGTGGCTCATATCGTGATTCTGGGCGCCGGCATTGGCGGCATGACCATGGCGTATGAAATGCGCGAGCAGGCGCGGGCAGAGGACCGGGTCACCGTGATTTCCAACCTGCCGTATTTCCAGTTCACTCCGTCCAACCCCTGGGTGGCGGTCAACTGGCGCAAGCGCGACGACATCACCCTGCCGTGCGAGCCCTATCTCAACAAGAAGAACATCAATTTCATCGGGGTCGGCGCGGCACGCGTCCACCCCGAGAAGAATCAGATCGATCTGAGCGACGGCCAGGTGGTGGATTACGATTTCCTGATCGTCGCGACCGGGCCCAAGCTGGCGTTCGACGAGGTGCCGGGGCTGGGACCCGAAGGCCATACCCAGTCGGTTTGCCAGGTCGAACACGCGGTGAACGCCGGCCGCGCGTGGGAGGATTTCGTGCAGGAACCGGGGCCCATCGTGGTGGGCGCGGTGCAGGGCGCGTCCTGCTACGGTCCGGCCTACGAGTTCGCCATGATCATGGACACCGACCTCAAGCGGCGCAAAATCCGCGACCGCGTGCCGATGACCTTCGTCACCGCCGAGCCGTATATCGGCCACCTGGGCCTGGGCGGCGTCGGCGATTCCAAGGGCTTGCTGGAATCCGCGATGCGCGACCGCCACATCAAGTGGATCTGCAATGCCAAGGTCAGCAAGGTCGAGGCCGGGAAGATGTTCGTCGCCGAGCACAATGACAAGGGCGAGGTGATCAAGGAACACGAACTGCCGTTCGCCTATTCGATGATGCTGCCCGCATTCAAGGGCATCGACGCCGTGTTCGGCATCGAAGGGCTCACCAACCCGCGCGGCTTCATCACGATCGACGCCTTCCAGCGCAACCCGAAATACCCCAATGTCTACGCGGTGGGCGTGTGCGTCGCCATTCCGCCGGTCGAGACCACCCCGGTGCCGACCGGCACGCCGAAGACCGGCTACATGATCGAATCCATGGTCACCGCCACCTCGCACAACATCCGCGCCGTGCTCGACGGCCGCGAACCCGTCGAAAAGGCCACCTGGAACGCCATCTGTCTGGCCGATTTCGGCGACACCGGCGCGGCCTTCGTGGCGTTGCCGCAGATTCCGCCGCGCAACGTCAACTGGTTCAAGGAAGGCAAATGGGTGCACCTGGCCAAGGTGGCGTTCGAAAAATACTTCATGAGAAAAATGAAGAAAGGCTCGACCGAACCGCTGTACGAAAAATACGTACTCGGTCTGATGGGGCTGAAAAAGCTCAAATAGGCTCCTCGTGGCTGCGGCCCTTCAAAGCGCCTGCGGGCGCTTTTTTTGTTCTGGGGAGGCGGTCCGCACGGCTATAATCGCCTGTTCTTGGCGCAGGCTATCGCTTCTCGCCACGATGCCGTGACGCCGAAGGACTCCGCATGCTTTTGATGATCGACAACTACGACAGCTTCACCTACAACCTCGTACAGTATTTCGGCGAGTTGGGCGAGGACGTCCGGGTCGTGCGCAACGACGAGATCGACCTTGCCGGTATCGCCGCGCTCAAGCCCGACCATATCGTCGTCTCGCCCGGCCCCTGCACGCCGAACGAGGCGGGCGTGTCGGTGCCGCTGATCAGGGAATTCGCCGGCAAGGTGCCCATCCTCGGCGTCTGCCTCGGCCACAAGAGCATCGGCCAGGCCTTCGGCGGCAGGATCGTGCGCGCCAAGGAGCTGATGCACGGCAAGACTTCGATGATCCATCACCTGGATACCGGCGTGTTCAAGGGGCTGCCCAATCCTTTCCGTGCCACGCGCTACCATTCGCTGGTGATCGAACGCGAATCGCTGCCGGAGTGCCTGGCCATCACGGCGTGGACCGACGACGGCGAGATCATGGGCGTGCGTCACAAGACGCTGATGGTGGAGGGCGTGCAGTTCCACCCCGAATCCATCCTCACCGAGCACGGCCATGCCATGCTCGCCAACTTCCTGAAGGAGCGGGCGTGATGCAGACCAAGGATTTGTTGACACTGCTGATCGAACGTCACGACCTGCCGCACGACACCATGCTCGCCGCGATGCGCGGGCTGATGGGGGGGGAATGGACGCCGGCGCAGATTGCCGGCTTCCTGATTGCGTTGCGGATGAAGGGCGAGACGGTGACCGAGATCGCCGCGGCCGCCGATGTCATGCGCGAACTGTCGACCAAGGTGCCGCTCGCCGGCGTCGATCATCTGGTCGACACCTGCGGCACTGGCGGCGACGGTGCGCACACGTTCAACATTTCCACTGCGGCGGCCTTCGTCGCTGCGGCGTGCGGCGCGCGCGTGGCCAAGCACGGCGGACGTTCGGTGTCGTCCACCTCGGGCAGCGCCGACGTGCTGGAGGCGCTGGGTGTGAACGTCAACCTGCCCCCGGAAAAAGTCGCCGAGGCCGTGAAGACGATCGGCGTCGGCTTCATGTTCGCGCCCAATCATCACAGCGCAGTGAAGCACGCCGCCCCGGTACGCCGCGAACTCGGCGTGCGCACCCTGTTCAACCTGCTCGGACCGCTGACCAATCCGGCCGGCGCGCCGAACCAGGTGATGGGCGTGTTCCATCGCGACCTGACCGGCACGCTGGCGCGGGTGTTGCAGGCGCTGGGCAGCCGCCATGTGCTGGTGGTCCACGCCGAGGAGGGGTTGGACGAGATCAGCCTGGCGTCGCCCACCTTCGTCGCCGAACTGAAGGACGGCCATGTGTCTNNGGTGGATGCGAGCGACATGGTGGTGAAGGGCAAGGACGAGGCGGTCGAGATGCTGCTGGCCGCGCTGGAAGGCCGCCATGCCGGCGCCGCCGCCATTGTTGCGCTCAACGCAGGGGCGGCGATCTACGTTTCCGGCCGGGCCGCCAGCCTGATGGACGGCGTGGAACAGGCGCAGCACGCGATTTCAAACTGCGCGGCACGCGACGTGCTCGAACACTACCGCCGTTTCAGCCAATCCTGAGCGGCCAGCCTTCATGAGCGACATCCTCGAAAAAATCCTCGGNNGATCCCTTCCTGCCCGCCGAGATCGCCGCCAGCTACGAGGCGGGCGGCGCGGCGTGCCTGTCGGTGCTTACCGACCGCGATTATTTCCAGGGCAGCGCCAAGTACTTGATGCAGGCGCGTGCCGCATGCTCATTGCCGGTGCTGCGCAAGGATTTCATCATCGACCCCTACCAGGTCTACGAAGCGCGCGCGATGGGAGCGGATTGCATCCTGCTGATCGTTGCCGCACTCGAGTTGCCGGCGATGCAGGCGCTGGAAGCGCTGGCGCACGAGCTTGGCATGGCGGTGCTGGTCGAGTCGCACGACG
>DONB01000145.1 GCA_003510325.1 Thiobacillus sp.
ACAAAACATGGGATAATCGCGGCGCGATTCGTCCCGGGCATCAGCATTTTGATATAGCTGACAGGGGTGGTTGCCCCCCGATATGATGGAAAAACGGGCTCACGATTGGCACCGGGCCCAAGCATCGCACGGAGAGCAACCATGAAACAGTATATAGGCTTTGACGTTTCACTAAAAGATACCGCGATCTCCATTCGTCAGGATGGAAAACGGATCTGGCGCGGCAAGTGCGCATCGGATCCCCAGATCCTGGCGCAGATAGTCCGCAAACACGCCCCGCATGCGGAGCGGGTGGTATTCGAGACAGGTCCATTGTCGACCTGGTTCTATCATGCATTAACGGCGGCGGGAGTTCCCGCGATCTGCATCGAAGCGCGCCATGCGCAGAAAATATTGAACGAGACGCTCAACAAGACTGATGCCAATGATGCTGACGGTCTGGCCCAACTGGCAGAAGCCGGCTTTTACAAGGCGGTCAGGGTGAAGTCGTTCGACGCCATGTTGACCCGCACACTGGTGGGCGCCCGCAACCTGTTGCTTACCATCTCAACGCAGCTGAGCAATCAGATCCGCGGGGTCATGAAGACGTTTGGCATCGTCGTTCCCAAGGGTACAGGCCGTGTATTCGACGGGAATGTCCGCGAGCTTCTGGACGGCAGGGATGGCCTGGCACAGATCATATTGCCTTTGCTAGAGGCCTGGCGCGACATCCGCAAGCGCGCCGCAGAACTTGATCGTCAGTTGCTCGCCGCAGCCCGGCAAAGCCAGGCAATCAAGTTGCTGATGACGATCCCGGGAGTCGGGGCGGTCACGGCCGTCTCCTATGCTGCGGCGATCGAAGACCCAGCAAACTTCAAAACTTCACGCGCGGTCGGCGCCTGGCTCGGGCTTACCACGCGGCGTTACCAATCAGGCGAAGTGGATTATGACGGCCACATCTCGCGGCGAGGCGACAACTATCTGCGCGGCCTCTTATACGAGGCGGCAACGGTCATTCTCACGCGTACCCACGCTAGCAACCAGAGCGGCCTCAAAGACTGGGGCCTCAGGCTGCGCGAGCGGCTGGGTTTCAAGCGCGCCGCGGTCGCTGTGGCCCGCAAACTGGCAGTCATCATGCACACAATGCTCAAAACAGGAGAGGCATTCAACACATCGGCTGGCGTCACCGCATAACCAATTCACCTGCTTAACTTCTCAGCGCGTCAGCATCTGACGTATTGAGGCGTCCCTGCCGCGGACGTGGGTCAGGTCATTCCGCTTTAACGGCTGCAGCTTTTTAAAGACTGCGCACAAAACATAGGAAGACCTTGCCTGCGGAGACCCATCATGCGGCGGCTTTATGCCGACCGCGAAGACAACCCTGCTCCCGGCATACGAACACCCTCGCGCGACACGCCGCATTGAGAAAAACAAGCACAAGGTTGATTAACGTGTCGACGCAATGCCCGACGCGATCAGCCTTCCCATGCCAACCACGCTTGACTGGAGGGACGCGATTATACAACCGTTACAAGTCGACTATAATTCGTAGTTCAACGCCAGCTTCCACATTTGCACTGCTGTTTCTGGCGTCAGGTGCCGGTTGAAGTCGCCATTCTGATCGCGATTCGGTAATTGTTCATGTCGATGCCGCTAGATCTCAAATAGCGATGAGAATGGGAGACAGGCGCTCTCTCTCGAAGATGCTGGTGATCTCTGCGGTTGTGGCGTGGTTACGAACCCCTCGACGCTGCCCTCTGCATTGACGAGCGGGGGGCGCGTCGCTAAGCTCGATCTGTCACACTACCTGTGCTATCAACCGCGCTGTTTCGTGATCCTCGAACGCCGTGGTCAGGCGAAAATGGTTCATGACAGTGATCTCCCAGCCATAATTGACCACTGGCGTCGTCAGCCAGCCGATATAGACGCCCCACATCAGGCAGCGGCCAAACTCGGTAAAACTCTCCTCGAACGAGGGGCAATCGNNGCAGATCCTGTTCATGGGCGCGGCGATCCTCCACCGACAGCGCCGTCGTCACAAGATAGCTGACATCATGCATATGATGGCCGCGACAGGTGAGTTGCCAGTCGAGCAGCCCACCCGACCCATCGGGCAATATATAGCTGTTACCGATATGCATGTCGCCCTCGACCAGCGTTTGCGGCAGGCTCTGCTGGTGCCGGTGCAGCGCCAAGGTGCCGTTGCGTAGGGCAGGGCCGGTCGTGCGCAGTCGCTGCACCATTTCGCGCTTGAATGACACCGTGTCGATCTCATGCTGGATCAGCGGCTCGGCCCCCACCATCATCAGTTCCGCCACCTTGCCCTCGACATGGCTGCCCGCCCAGGCCAGATCGCCGCCGGGCCGCAGGCGGGGGCTTTCCCAGAAGCGGGCGTGCAGCTTTGCCTCCTGCGACAGGATGGATCGCACATTGTCGAGCGTTACCGGCGACAGGACGCTGGGGAAGGTCGCGCCGCGCAGGGTCAGGTCTTCCAGCACGATGGCAAAGTCGCTCGATACCGCATCGAAGCCCGCGCCGAAACTGCGCGGCGTCTCCAGGTCCAGTTCGGGACGGACGCGGTTGTAGAAATTGACTTCATTTTCGTAGAAGGGCGCCAATATCTTGTCGACGCCGCGCGCAACCTTCACGACCAGGCGGGTAGGCAGGTCCTCCGGACTGCCCGGCCCATAACGGACATTGACGATCACGCGCCCCGCCGTGGACACGAACTGCTCGCCATAGGTCTTGGCCTCCACCATATCGACATGAGTGACGGTCACGCCCGGCACGGCCTGCGCCATCAGCCTGGTCAGATAGGCGGGCGTGATGTCCGCCGCCGATGTCGGGTGCGCCAGTGGGTCGGCCATACAAAGCTATCCTTTTCTGCTATATTATCTCGGCGGGGCTAACCGGCCATGATCCCGCCATCGACCGCCCAGCAGGCGCCATGCACCCGGCGCGCGCGGTCGGACGCCAGGAACAGCAGCGGTTCCACTACATCCTCCGGAGGACAGGGCGGCCGCATCCCGGTGTAACGGGCCAGCAATCGGGGATCGGCGAAGTCGGGAAATGCCATGCCCTGCAACATTTCCGTTCGCATCGGGCCGGGGGCCAGCACGTTGATCCGGACCGGGATGTCCATCATCTCCATCGCCAGCGACAGGGTCAGGCCGACAAGGCCAAATTTGGACGCTGTATAGGGCGCCAGATAGGCCTGGCCCATGAAGCCCGCGGTGGACGCGACGCTGATGATATTGCCATGGCTTTCGATCAGGTGCGGCATCGCCGCCTGCATCAGGAAGAAGGGGCCGGACAGGTTGGACGCGATGGTGCGATGCCATTGTGCGGCGGTGACGTCCGGCAATTGGTGGAACATCACATCGGCGGCGATATTGCACAGCACGTCAAGCCGCCCGAACGCCGCGATGGCCGCTGCGATCGAAGCGGCGCAATCATCGGCATCGCCCAGGTCGAAGGGTAGCTCCACGCTACGGCCGCCCGCTTCCCCGATCAACCGCGCCGTTTCCGCCAGCTTGTACGCGCTGCGCCCCAGCAGGCATAGTGTTGCCCCCTCGCGCGCGAACGCCAGGCTGGCGGCCCGACCCAATCCCGATCCCGCCCCGGTGACGAGGACCACCTTGCCGGTAAATTCCATCACCAGCGTCGCCGCCATTGCGCCCCGCGCCTGCGCCGACGGAGGGCTTCGTCGCGCTGCTCTGGCGTCACCACCGGCGTATCGCTGGGCAGGTGCGCGCGTATCTCTGCCGCCGGCACGATTTTCAGCACCGGCTCCGGCCCCGAACTCGCGCCNNGGGTCCAGCCAGTTGGGCACGCCGGGATCGTCGATCGCGATCACGGCGCGAAAGCGGCCGTCACTATCCAGAACGGCCTGGCCGCCATTCAGGCTGCTCTGATGGTTGATCCAGTCGATCGTGTTCCACAGCGGATCGTTCAGCTGCACATTCCAATAGCGGACCTGATCGGGCATCGCGGTGTCGATAATCATCGCTTGCCCCGCTTCCAGCCGGAAAATGCCCTGATAATAATGCTGCCCGGCCACGCCGCCGCGTCCGGCCCAGTCGTCATATTCAAGGCTGTTA
>DONB01000173.1 GCA_003510325.1 Thiobacillus sp.
CTCGCACCCGTACCTTGCAATTCACGCTTGGCAGCAATAACTTCGATTTCCATAGTATTTCTCCAAAATAACTGCTTAATGATGCATTGCCGAAAATGGTCAATGCATACTAAAAGCCCCCGCGACCAGGGGCATTCCCAGCCCGCTATTCGATGAACAGCGAACTGACGGAATCCTCGTTGCTGATGCGACGGATGGTCTCCGCCAGCAGTTCAGCCACCGACAATTGCCGGATTTTCGTGCAGCCGCGCGCGTCATCGCGCAGCGGGATGGTGTCGGTCACCACCAGTTCGTCGAGCGCGGAATTCGTCACGCGCTCGACCGCGCTCCCGGACAGCACGGCGTGGGTGCAATAGGCCATGACCTTTTTCGCACCATGCTCCTTCAAAGCGTTGGCCGCCTCGCACAGCGTGTTGGCGGTGTCGACCATGTCGTCCATGATGATGCAGGTGCGGTCCTTGACGTCGCCGNNTTGGGGCGGCGCTTGTCGATGATCGCGAGATCGCACTCGAGACGTTTGGCAATCGCCCGCGCCCGCACCACGCCGCCCACATCGGGCGACACCACTACCAGGTTCGGGTGGTTGCGCTTCCAGATGTCACCCAGGAGGATCGGGCTGGAATAGATGTTGTCGACCGGGATGTCGAAAAAGCCCTGAATCTGGTCGGAGTGCAGGTCCATCGTCAGCACCCGGTCCACCCCCGCGCCCTGCAGCATGTTGGCCACCACCTTGGCGGTGATCGCCACCCGCGCCGAGCGGGTGCGCCGGTCCTGGCGCGCATAACCGTAATACGGGATCGCCGCGGTGATGCGGCCGGCCGAGGCACGCTTCAGCGCATCGACCATCACCATCACTTCCATCAGCGTGTCGTTGGTCGGCTGACAGGTCGACTGCAGCACGAACACGTCCTTGCCGCGCACGTTCTCGAGGATCTCGACCATCACCTCGCCGTCGGAAAAGCGCGACACCGTGGCGCGGCCGAGATGGATGTTGAGATGGCGCACCACATCGCTGGCAAGACGTGGGTTGGCATTTCCGCTGAACACCATCAGGTTGTCTATGGACACACGAGTCTCCGGCGATTTGGCTGGACCGACACAACAACAAAAACAGCCGCCACCGGCGGCTGTTCACTCAATCTGGCTGGGGAGGTAGGGATCGAACCTACGAATGTCGGAATCAAAATCCGATGCCTTACCACTTGGCGACNNCCGAATTGCGCCAGCCATTCGAGATGACGGGCAACTTCAGGATAGCGGCTGACGACCACGGACTGCAGGTCGTTACGACCCATGCCTGCGGAAAAGGGCGCTATTTTGAGGGCTGGCGTGTTGCGTGTCAATTCCGGCGCAGCAAAAATTGCGGCGGTCGGCACCTGCACCGGCGGCATCAGCACCACATACCAGGCCGGCGGCGCGTTCACCGGGTGCAGGATTTCGCCCACGCCTTCGGCAAACGCAGTCTGGCCGAACACGAACACGGGCACGTCGGCGCCCAACTGCAGGGCCAGCCGTTGCAGCGTTTCGCTNNAGACGGTTCAGGGCCAGCAGCACGGTGGCGGCGTCGGAACTGCCGCCGCCGAGGCCGCCGCCCATCGGCAACATCTTGTCGAGACGGATGCTCACCCCGGCACCGGACGGGGCGTGCGCCTGCAGCAGGCGGGCCGCGCGCACGGTCAGGTCGTGATCTGCCGTCACGCCAGGCAGATCACCTTCGCGCACCACCCGGCCATCATCCCGCAAGCTCAGGTGCACGGTATCGGCCCGGTCGATCAGCCGAAACACGCTTTGCAGCAGGTGGTAGCCATCGGCGCGCCGGCCGACGACGTGCAGGAACAGATTGAGCTTGGCGGGGGCGGGATAGGCGTGGCTCATTCGGTGCGCCAGCTGTCCGCCACCAGACAGATTTCCAGTCCCTCGCGGACCACCACCAGCTTGCGCGGACGCGCAGGCATGTCGGCGGCATATTGCAGGTACTCAAATGCCCAGCCATTCTGCTTCAACTGCGCAAGACGGCCGGCAGCATCACGAGTGGCCTCGTAGGCATGGGCCGGATCGGGACGCGCCTGCACCCACCATGTCAGCCCGGCCACCGGTAGTGCATAGCCGAGCGCTTCGCGCGTCAGCGTATCGGCATCGGGGGCATGGCGCACGGGCTGGTTCGGCATGGCGAGCGCGACGCCTTCGGCATCGCGCACGATGCGCGCCACGCCCTGCCCCAATGGCGATGTCATCAACACCTCGTCCGTTTCCCCGCGATGCCGCCAGTGGATCTGGCCCGACATGCTCTGCTCGCCGCTCTGGACGCCAATTCGTCCCTGCAGGACCCAGTTATCGGGGAAGAACGGTTCGATTTCCGTACGCGAAGCAGACGGGATCGATGCGCAGCCACCCAGCATCAGCGCCAGCAGCGCTGCCACGGCGAAGGCGCGCATCAGGGTTGATGACGCCGCAGCGTTTCCAGCAGCACCTCGTTCTGTGGATGGGTTTGCAGGCTGGTCTGCCACAGCTTGCCCGCTTCGTCGCGTTGTCCGCGCGCCCACAGGACCTCGCCCAGATGCGCCGCGATTTCCGGGTCAGGACGAACCTTGTAGGCGCGCTCCAGATATTCCTGTGCACGCGTCAGGTTGCCCGAGCGGTATTGCGCCCAGCCCACGCTGTCGAGAATGAAGGGATCGTCCGGCGCCAGCATCAGCGCCTTATCCAGCAGGGTCACCGCCTCGGCCAGCCGGTCGGTGCGATCGGCCAGCGTGTAGCCCAGCGCATTGTAGGCCTGCGCGTCGTCGGGGCGCAGCACCATCACGCGGCGCAGGTCGGTTTCCAGCACATCGAGCCTGCCCAGTTTCTCGGCCGCCATGGCGCGGTCATAGAGCAGCTCCGCCGAATCGGGATAACGCTTGAGCCCATCCGACAGCACCTCGAACACTGCAGTGGGCGATTCGCTTTCGCGCAGCAACTCGGCCTGCGCCTGGATCAGGCGGNNTACCGCGCCGGCACCAGATAATTGCCCGTCTTGACCTCGGAATAATGGGCCGCAGCCACGTCCGGCAGCTTCATCTGCTCGGCCACCTGGCCCAGGTAGTACTGTACGGTGTCCGTTTCGCGCGGGTTGGACTCGAGGGTTCGCGTCAAGAAATCGCGCGCCATCTCGACATCCCCCATCTGGAACGACAGCAGGCCGGCCGCCAGACTGACTTCGGCATTACCCGGGAAATCGTTGGCCAGGCGCGTGAACTCCGTGCGCGCCTCGATGAACTGGTTGGCGTTGACCAGTGCGCGCGCATAGGCCAGTCGCACTTCGCGCGCGCCAGGGTAGCGCCCCAGAAAGTCGCGCATGAAGCCCATGGCATCGGCGATCGACGTTTTGCCGAGCAACTGGGCCTGACGCAACGCCGCAGGCTCCCAGCCGGGACGCAGTTCGTTGGCCTTTTGCAAAGCAGCGATGGCGGCATCGAATCGACCGGCGGCGGCGGCGGCCTGGGCAACGGCGAAACGTGCTTCCGGCAAGGCCGGATAGTCAGCGGCCAGTCGTTCGACCAATTCCAGAGCCGCCTGCGTATCGCGCAGTTTTCCCATCAGGGCCGACAGATGCAGGAAGCCGTTGGCCGTGTTGTCCTTCAACAGGACGCGCAGAATGGGCTCCGCCTCGACGAGCTGGTCTTCGCTCAGCAGCAACGCGGCCAGGGTCTGCTGCGCGCGCTCCGAGTCCTGCTCGGACGCCGCCCACAGGCGGGCAGCTTCCAGCGCACCTGCCTGGTTGCGCGCGAACATCGACACTTCGACGGCACGACGTGCAACCCGCGGATCCTGCGTTTGCCGCGCCAGATCGAGATAGGTCGACTGGGCGATGCCGATCGCGCCGCGCTGGCCGGCCACCTCCGCCACCAGGAACTTGAACAGGAGATCAGGGGTGAGCGGCTGCTTGGGCAGCGCAGCCTCGGCCTTGGCCGCTGCCAAAGCCTCAGGATCGGCGGCTGGCTCGGTCGCCGCCACGGCAGATGCCTGCGCATGTGTTTCCGCCACCACCGGCTGCGACGCCTTGACGCCGGGCTGGCTGCACGCCGTGGTGAGCAGCAGCGCTGCGTACAGGGGAAGAATTTTCAGGTGAGCCATGTTGTGCCTTATGGATGGAGTTGCTTGCCACGATTCTAAGCGTTCGATGCGCGCCTGCAAGCAAGGTTCATTTGTGGCCGTGTTGCGAACGCAGTATCCCGCTCTTCCGCAGCAAACAAAGTTTCGTCTCCAGACCGGAAGGGCTGCAGGGCGTGAAATGCGTTCTGTAGAATTGCGGTGTATCGTCCGGTTCCTCCCTGCGGACCCCGCATACCGGGAGCCGAACTTCTACTCGATACCTCCTTTGTCGCAACACAACCCGTCCCCGCGCCATGCCGGAATTACCTGAAGTCGAAACCACCCGTCTGGGACTGTTGCCGCGCCTGCAGGGCCGCACGCTCACCCGCATCGTGGTGCGCAACCCACGCCTGCGCTGGCCGGTGCCCGACGATCTGGCCTCGCGCCTGGCCGGGCAGGTACTCCGTTCGCTCGACCGGCGCGGCAAATACCTGCTGTTCGATTTCGGTTCCGCCACGCAAATCGTGCACCTCGGCATGTCGGGCAGCCTGCGCTTTGCCGGGCCCGACGAACCCGCCGCGTTGCACGACCATGTCGACTGGCTGTTCGACGACGGCACCACGCTCAGGCTGCGCGACCCGCGCCGCTTCGGCGCGGTATTGTGGACCGACGACGTGGCGCGGCATCCGCTGCTGGCGCACCTGGGGCCGGAGCCGCTGACCCCGGCATTCGACGCGGCCTATCTGCACGCGCAGTGCCAGCGCCGCAATGCCGCCATCAAGCAGGTCATCATGGATGCGCAGGTGGTGGTCGGCGTCGGCAACATCTATGCGTCAGAAAGCCTGTTCCGCGCCGNNTTCCACGCAGGAATCCGGCCGGCCACCGCCGCCCGCCGCCTCAGCCGGCAGGCCTGCGCGCGCTTGGCGGAGGCGATCAAGCGCGTGCTGACGGCGGCCATCGCCGCGGGCGGCAGTTCGCTGCGCGACTATGTTGCGACTGACGGCGAACTGGGCTATTTTCAGCTGCAGACGCGGGTATACGACCGCGAAGGCCAGCCCTGCAAGGTGTGCGCCACTCCGGTCCGCCGCATCGTGCAGGGCCAGCGCGCAAGCTTTTACTGCCCTGGCTGCCAGCGCTGAAGCGGGCTGCGCCGAATCAAGTTTGTCATTAACATGTCGTTAAATGACTGTGCCTTATTGGTGGCCCCCGCATGAAACCCACGACCCTGGTTGACGAATTCGAGCATTACAGCGCCTGGCGCGATGCCGTGTACGTGCGCGTCGAGGCCCTGCGCGACTGGCTCAGTACTCAGGAGCTGGGCGATGCCGAATCCGAGATGCGGCTGAACCAGTTGCTGGGCCGCCTTCAGGAAGACACGCTGAACGTGGCCTTCGTCGCCGAATTCTCGCGCGGCAAGTCCGAGCTNNGCTCGACCTCGATTCCGCCGGCGAAATGAGCGCCACCCTGATGCGCCTGGCCGACACGATCGAAGTCGATGCCGCCACCGCCGAAGCCTACGGCCTGATCAACCCCGATGACGAGGAAACCGCGCGCAATCTGGCGCGTGACGGCGGCATCGCGATTCCGCGCTGGCGCCACGCACTGATCAACTTTCCGCATCCGCTGCTGAAACAGGGTCTGGTGATTCTCGACACCCCGGGTCTGAATGCCATCGGAACCGAGCCCGAACTGACGCTCAACATGCTGCCCAGCGCCCATGCAGTGCTGTTCCTGCTGGCCGCCGACACGGGCGTCACCAAATCCGACATCGAAATCTGGCGGCAGTACATCGCGCCGGTGCAGGGGGCCAGCCGGACGCGGTTGGTGGTGCTGAACAAGATCGACGGCCTGTGGGACGAGCTCAAGTCGCAGGCCGAAATCGATGCCGAAATCACCAAGCAGGTCAGCAGCAGCGCCGCATTGCTCGACTTGCCGCCCAGCCAGGTCTATCCGGTGTCGGCGCAGAAAGCGCTGGTCGCCAAGGTGAAGAACGATCCCGCCCTGCTGGCGAAGAGCCGCCTGCCCGACCTGGAAGCCGCGCTGACGCAGGAGCTGATTCCCCACAAGCAGGCGCTGGTCAGCGAGTCGGCCCAGGCCAGCGTGGAAGACGTGGTGGTCAAAACCACCGAACTGCTGGAAACCCGTCTCGCCACAATTCAGGACCAGGTCGACGAACTGCAAGGGCTGCGCGGCAAGAACCGCGACGTCATCCAGCACATGATGGTCAAGGCCAACGAAGACAAGCAGCAGTTCGAGCGCGGCCTGGAGCAGTTCAATGCGCTGCGCAATGTGTTCGCCTCGCAGGTCGACACGCTGCGACGGCATCTGGGCATGCAGGCGTTACGCGATGAAGTACGCCACACGCGGGAGACGATGGAGAAAAGCCACTTCAGCACGGGCCTGCGCGAGGCGATGGGACGATTCTTCCGCCAGGTGGACGGCAATCTCAAGGCTTCGGCGGAATCGATCCAGGAAATCCGCGCCATGATGACTGCGATGTACCAGAAATTCAGCGACGAGCACGGGCTGGCGGCGGTCAACCCGCCGGATCACAGCCTGCGCAAATACCGCAAGGAAATGGCGCGGCTGGAACGCATTTTCGACGAGCGTTTCAATACGGTGTTCAAGATGCTGACGCTGGGCCAGCACCAGCTGACCGCGCGCTTTTTCGAGACACTGGCCAGCAAGGTGGTGCAGGTGTTCGAGCTCGCCAACAGCGAAACCGAAGCCTGGCTGAAGGCGCTGATCGCGCCGATGGAAACCCAGGTGCGCGAGCACAAAACCCAGCTCAAGCGCCGGCTGGAAAGCGTCAGCCGCATTCACGCTGCCACCGAAACGCTGGACGAGCGAATTGCCGAACTGGAAACTGCGATGGGTACGGTGAGCGATCAGCTGGACCAACTGGCGCGCATCAATACGCGCATCGCCGATGCCCTGTCCGACAAGCTGGATGGGGCGCGGCTGGCCAAAACCGCCTGAATTACTTGGCGGCTGTCAGCCTCAGGAACTTTTCCTGCAGCTGTTCCTTGGTCTCCGCATAATCGGGATTGAGCGGGATGCAGTCGACCGGACACACCTCGACGCACTGCGGGGTGTCGAAGTGGCCGACGCATTCGGTGCACTTGTTGGGATCGATGATGTAGATCTCGTCGCCCTGGGAAATGGCTTCGTTGGGACATTCGGGCAGGCAGACGTCGCAATTGATGCATTCGTCCGTGATCATCAAGGCCATGACGCTCTCCGGGTTATATCAGTTTCCGCTTATTTTCTCATTTAATCGCTGTGCCACCAATGGGTGGACGAAGGGCGACACATCGCCGCCCAGCTGCGCGATCTCGCGGATCATGCTGGCCGAGATGAACATGTACTGATCCGACGGCGTCAAAAAGATGGTTTCGATGTCAGGCTTGAGGTTGCGGTTCATGCCCGCCAGCTGGAATTCGTATTCGAAGTCGGACGCCGCGCGCAACCCCCGCAGCACGGCGATCGCGCCCTGTTCTGCGACAAAATCGATCAGCAGGCCGGAAAAGCCTTCCACGCTCACCTGCGGCACATCGGCCAGCACGTCGCGCGTCATGGCCACCCGCTCCTCCATGCTGAAAAAGGGCCGCTTGTTGCGCGACTCGGCCACTGCGACGATGACGCGATCGAACAGGCGCACCGCGCGCCGCACCAGATCTTCATGGCCGCGCGTGATGGGGTCGAAGGTGCCGGG
>DONB01000164.1 GCA_003510325.1 Thiobacillus sp.
TAGGCGTCCTTCATCAGGAACTCGCGTGCGCGCATGACGCCGAAACGCGGCCGGATCTCGTCGCGGAACTTCATCTGGATCTGGTAGAAATTCAGCGGCAGCTGGCGGTAGCTTTTGATCTCGCGGCGCGCCACGTCGGTGATGACTTCCTCGTGGGTGGGGCCGAAGCAGAAATCGCGCTGATGGCGGTCCTTGATCTTCAGCATCTGTGGGCCGAACACCGCCCAGCGCCCGGTTTCCTCCCACAGTTCGGCCGGCTAGACCGCCGGCATCAGGAGCTCGATTGCGCCGGCACGGTTCATTTCCTCGCGCACCACGGCCTCGACCCGGCGCAGCACGCGCAGGCCCAGCGGCATCCAGGTATACAAGCCCGAGCCCAGGCGCTTGATGAGGCCGGCGCGCAGCATCAGCTTGTGGCTGACGAGTTCGGCCTCGGACGGGGCTTCCTTGGTGGTGGAAATGAAGAACTGGGTGGCACGCATGGTGGAATAATCGGGACGAAAACGCGCATTTTAGCGTGCGGGCAGTTAATCTTTCGCCCTCGATTAGCGGACAGTACAGCAATGCGCCTGAAATTTGGTAAACGCCGGGCAGGCGACGATGGGCTGGAAGTGACCGAGGAACGCGGCATGCGCGTGCTGCATCTGGGCAGTCGCGCCATCCAGAGCGCGATGCGGGTTAGCCGGCCGTGGGACCTGGAACTCGCCTATACCCGCGCCATGATGGGGTTCCTGATGTTCAATCCGATGCCGCAGGATGTGCTGATGATTGGCCTGGGCGGCGGCTCGCTCGCTAAGTTCATCCGCAAGCAGCGCCCGCAGACGCATATCACCGCGGTGGAAATCGACCCGCGGGTGATCGCCGCCGCGCGCACGCATTTCGAGCTGCCGCCGGACGACGACACGCTCAGCGTGATCGAGGCCGACGGCGCGCTGTATGTGCGCCAGCACCCCGGCAGCGCCGACATCATCCTGCTCGACGGTTTCGACGCCGGCAACCAGGTGGAGGCATTGGCGACGCAGACGTTTTATACCGCCTGTCGTCGCGTTCTGAAGCCGGGCGGCATGCTGGTGGTGAATCTGTGGGGGCGCGACAGCGAATTCGCCGAGTATTTCGCGCGCCTGACGCGCGCGTTCGATGGCGAGGTCGGCTGGCTTTCGGTGCAGAACAAGACCAACGTCATCGTGTTTGCGTTCGCCGAGCCGGGTGCGGCAGCCCGGCTCCTGGACGTACAGCCCCGTCTGGCCGATCTGTCGAAGCGCTGGGGCCTTGATCTGCGCGGGTTCGCCCGCGACTTTCAGTGGGCGGAAGGTGTTGCCCCTTTGCTGAAATAAGGCGTCTTGTCGAAGCGATGCAGGCGCACGCTTTCATCGTCCGACCCGGATGCCAGCGTGCGTCCGTCAGGGCTGAAACGGATGACCGAGCCGCACAGGTCGTGCGCCTGGTAGCGCTTCACCACGCTGAAGTCGGCGGTGTCGAGAATGCGGATCGCCGAATCGGTATGACGCCCCAGGGTGGCCAGATAACGGCCGTCCGGACTGAAGGCGATCGAGGTCAGCAAGCGCCAGCACGGCGCCGTCAAGCGGGACGGTGTGCTGGGCGTGCTGGGGGTCGGCAGACCAGACACGCAACCGGCCGTCGGTGTGGCCGCTGACCACGCGGCCCTGAGACAGCGCCAGTGCAGTCACTGCGGCACCATCGCGCTGTGCCTGGATCTGACCGTCGCGCCAGAAAATCAGGCGGCCTCGTCGCCGCCGCTGACCTGTCCGCCCGAGGTCAAGGGCAGAATGGCGCGCACCGCGCGGTTGCCGGATGGCGGCATCCCATATCCGGACCTCCCCACGGAAACCCCGCTGATGAAGTGCGGTCCATCCGCCGTGTAGGCAAGTGCCGTGGTGCCGAAGTCATGGATTCCGGTCAGCACATGATCGGGCGGGTCGGCTGTCATCAGATTGGAACAGCCGGATAAAAAATGAATTAAAACAATGCTTAACAGGAGGTTTCTGGCCGCGGCTGGTTTGCAATTTCCGGCGGGTGTGAAAGAATGCAGGTAATCGAACTTTATTGATGGTGGCGGCCATGATCGACCGAGAAGGGTACCGCCCGAACGTAGGCATTATATTGTGCAACGCGCAGAACCAGGTTTTCTGGGGCAAGCGCGTCAACCAGCACGCCTGGCAGTTTCCCCAGGGTGGCATCAATGCGGGGGAAACGCCGGAACAGGCCATGTTCCGGGAACTGGAAGAAGAGGTGGGCTTGCAGCCCGAACACGTGCGAATTCTGGGACGCACGCGCGAATGGCTGCGTTACGACGTACCGCCCCACTGGACACGGCGCGACAGTCGCGGCCTGTATCGCGGCCAGAAGCAGATCTGGTTTTTGCTGCGGCTGACCGGGCGCGACTGCGACGTTTCCCTGCGTGCCAGCAGCCATCCCGAATTCGATGCCTGGCGCTGGAACGAGTACTGGGTGCCGATGGATGCGGTGGTCGATTTCAAGCGTGAGGTCTACCGCCTGGCGCTCGAGGAGCTCGAGCGCTATCTGCACAAGGACGTGCGCTATTTGCGCCAGCGCGCGCGCCGCCTGTGCGATCGGCGGGGGGCTGTGCTGGATTTGCAGCTGAAGCCCTGAATACGGTACGGCGGNNAAATGAAGGTGCGTATATACACTTCTACCACGCTGACGATTGCCGGGGCCGTGCCGGGACTGCCCTTGTGGCAAGTCGCCCCTACCCGTGACAGTGCGGGTGTGCGGCTGACCGATTTCATGATGCTGATTCCGCGTTTGCGGGCGCGCCCCCCGCTCGAGATCGAACGCGCTTCGCGCGATATTCAGGCGGTGCTGGCCTTGCATCAGGATGTCGTGTTTGCCGATCTCAACCTGAAACTCAACCTGCTGTGGGTGTCGCTGCGGCCGCGGCCGGGGGCGATCAGCGAACTGGTCGCCGCGATCCGGTTGCGCGTACCCGAGGCCGTTCTGGTGGGGCACTACGCCGAACCTCGCTAGGTGGGCGACCGGGCTTCGGGCAGACTTTAAATTTGACCCATGCGCGCGTAAAAATGTTGTCGCACGAGCCCGAATGTCCCTGCGAATGGCAGGGAAACCCGCGTCCTTTCTGCGTTTCCGTTCACCCAAAGCGGTGGAATTCGTTAAAATGAGCGATTGCTAATTAACCCGCTGGAGCAAACATGGCCGTTTCTGAACTTCAGGTGCAAACCGCACTGAAAGAGTTGGTTGATCCCAACACGCACAAGGATTACGTCTCGACCAAATCCGCTCGCAACATCAAGATCGACGGCGGCGCCGTGTCGGTCGACATCCTGCTGGGCTACCCGGCACAGAGCCAGTTGGCCGCCATCAAGCAACAGGTCGAAGACAAGCTCAAAAGCATCGAGGGCGTGACCGCCGCCGCCGCCAACGTCAGTTTCAAGATCGTTTCGCACAGTGTGCAGCGCGGCGTGAAACTGATCCCCAACGTCAAGAACATCATCGCCGTTGCCTCCGGCAAGGGCGGCGTCGGGAAGTCCACCACCGCCGTCAACCTGGCGCTGGCGCTGGCTGCTGAAGGTGCGCGTGTCGGCATGCTCGACGCCGATATCTACGGCCCATCGCAGCCGACCATGCTCGGCATCACCGACAAGCCCGAGTCGACCGACGGCAAGAACCTCGAGCCGCTGATCGGCCATGGCATCCAGGCAATGTCGATCGGTTTCCTGATCGACGTCGAAACCCCCATGGTGTGGCGCGGCCCGATGGTCACGCAGGCGCTGGAGCAGCTGCTCAACAACACCAACTGGAGCGAACTTGACTATCTGGTGGTTGACCTGCCGCCGGGCACCGGCGACATCCAGCTGACGCTGGCGCAGCGCGTGCCGGTGACCGGCGCGGTGATCGTCACCACGCCGCAGGACATCGCGTTGATCGATGCGCGCAAGGGCCTGAAGATGTTCGAGAAGGTCGGCATTCCCATCATCGGCGTGGTCGAGAACATGAGCCTGCACATCTGCTCGAACTGCGGCCACGAAGAGCGCATTTTCGGCGAAGGCGGCGGCGAGCGCATGTGCAAGGACTACAGCGTCGAGTTCCTCGGCGCGTTGCCGCTCGACGGCGCGATCCGTGCCGACACCGATTNNAAGTCCGACCGATGGATCCGCCGCATGGCGGCTGAGCATGGCATGATCGAACCGTTCGAACCGGGGCAGATCAAGCAGGCCAATGGCCGATCCATCGTGTCGTACGGCACGTCGAGCTATGGCTATGACGTGCGCTGTGCCAGCGAATTCAAGCTGTTCACCGACATCAACACCACCATCGTCGATCCCAAGGCGTTCGATCCGAACTCATTCGTCGAGGTAAAAGGCGATTCCTGCATCATCCCGCCGAATTCCTTTGCGCTCGCGCGCACCGTGGAATACTTCCGCATCCCGCGCAGCGTGCTGACCATCTGTCTCGGTAAAAGCACCTATGCCCGTTGCGGCATCATCGTCAACGTCAC
>DONB01000109.1 GCA_003510325.1 Thiobacillus sp.
AGCGGTTTAAGGCACCGGTCTTGAAAACCGGCGATGGCGCAAGTCATCCGTGAGTTCGAATCTCACCGCTTCCGCCAGACTGGAGTTTCAGCATGCAGGCGTAGCCGCTGCTAAAATCCATCGTGATCGAAGCCGGCAGCGCAGCACACCGCTCCGCCAGCCCCCTTCATCCAGACGCCCCAAGCGGGCGTTTTTTGTTGGGCCATGAGAAAATCGCCGGATGGCGCAATCAGCCCCCCTCACCCCGATCAACCACGACCGCGACAGCGCAGGGATGACCTACGTCTATCCCGTCGTGTCGCGCCGCGCCGGCGGCGTGTCGGTCGGGATCAACCTCAATCCCAACAACGCCTGCAACTGGGCGTGCGTGTATTGCCAGGTACCGGAACTGCAGCGCGGCACCGCGCCCGACATCGATCTGGTGCAACTCGAAGCCGAACTGCGCGCGATGCTCACGGATATCCTGCACGGCGATTTCATGCAGACCCGCGTTCCGCAAGGCGTGCGTCGGCTGAACGACATCGCACTGTCGGGCAATGGCGAACCCACCAGCGCCAAAGCCTTTCCGCACGTCATCGACCTGATCGGCCGGGTCATGGCGGACTTCGACCTGGGCGGAAAAATCAAGCTGGTGCTGATCACCAACGGCAGCCTCGCCGACCGCCCGCGCGTACAGGACGGCCTCAAAAAAATGGCGGCGCTGAACGGCGAGGTGTGGTTCAAGTTTGACAGCGCGACCGCCAGCGGCATGCGCAGCATCAACCAGACGCGCATTTCACCCGACAGGCAGTTCGAGCGGCTGACCGCGGCCGCACGGCTGTGCCCGACCTGGCTGCAGACCTGCGCGTTCGCGCTGGATGGCGCACCGCCTTCGGATACCGAACAGGATGCGTATCTGGCCGCCGTCAAACGCATCCGGCAGCAGCATATCCCGGTGCAGGGCGTGCTGCTGTATGGCCTGGCCCGACCGTCGATGCAACCGCAGGCCGGCCGCCTGTCGGCTCTGCCCGCAGAATGGCTCGAGACGTTTGCGGACAAAATCCGCGCGGCCGGGCTGGCCGTCAGGGTGGCGCCATGATCCACGGCATCGGCACCGACCTGCTCGACGCCGAGCGCATCCGCAGCGGGCTCGCGCGCTTTGGCGAACATTATGCGGACCGCATGCTGGCCCCGGCCGAGCACGCCGGCTATTACGCCAGCGCCGACCCGGCGCGTTTTCTGGCCAAATGTTTCGCCGCCAAGGAGGCTTTCGCCAAGGCGGCCGGAACCGGCCTGCGTGCGCCGGTGACGCTGCGCAACGTGGCCGTGCTGCGCGACACGCACGGCAAGCCTTTTCTGGAATGCGCGCCAGAGCTCGCCGCCTGGCTGACCGACCGCGGCATCACGGCGCACCATGTATCGCTGTCGGACGAGGGCGACCTCGTGCTGGCATTTGTCGTGCTGGAACAATCCGACTCCGGGGAGAACGCAACGTGATGCCAGATCGTGAAAAGGAGCGCCCATGACGCTCGGTCCCTTGATGCTTGATGTCGCCGGCACCGAACTGACCGACGACGACCGCCGTCGCCTGAGCCACCCGCTGGTCGGCGGCGTGATCCTGTTTTCCCGCAATTTCCGCGACCCGGCGCAGCTGGAAGCGCTCACCGCGGAAATCCACGCCCTCAAGCCGGCGCCGCTGCTGATCGGTGTCGATCACGATGGCGGCCGGGTGCAGCGCTTCCGCGAAGGCTTCCCCCGCCTGCCGCCGATGCGCGCCTTCGGCGAGATCTGGAACGGCCATCCGCAGCGCGCCCGCGAACTGGCGCGCGAAACCGGCTACGTGCTGGCGAGCGAACTGCGCGCGCACGGCATCGACTTCAGTTTCGCGCCGGTGCTCGATCTCGACTACGGCGCCTCGTCGGTGATCGGCGACCGTTCCTTCCATGCCGATCCACATGCGGTATTTCAACTGGGTCAGGCGGTGATGCTGGGCATGAAGGACGCCGGCATGGCCGCCTGCGGCAAGCATTTTCCCGGCCACGGCTTCGTCAAAGCGGATTCGCACGTGGCGATCCCGGTCGACGAACGCACCCTGGCCGATATCGCCATCGCCGACCTGGTGCCGTTCCGGCTGATGATCGAGGCGGGGCTCNNCGTGATCTATCCGGAGGTCGACCACAAGCCCGCCGGATTTTCGCGCATCTGGCTGCAGAAGGTGCTGCGCCACCAGCTGGGCTTCGACGGCGCGATTTTCAGCGACGACCTGTGCATGGAAGGCGCCGCCGTGGCGGGCGGCATGGTCGAACGGGTGGCGGCATCGCTCGACGCCGGCTGCGACATGGCGCTGGTGTGCAACCGGCCCAATCTGGCCGACGAGGTGCTGGCGACGCTCGACGTAGACTGGCCCGCGCAAGCGCGGGCACGGCTGGCGCGCATGCACGGCCACCCGCATCCGCCGACGATGACGGCACTGCGCGAGTCCGCGCGCTACGCCAATGCGCTGCATCACATCGCGGGTCTGGGCATGAATACCGCCGACCTCAACCTGCAGGTCGACCCGACGGACTACTGTGCACGCTCATAAGCACGACCATGCGCACGAAGCGGGCGCACACCACGTCCACACGCACACGGGGCACAACGGCAGCCTGCTCGTCGCCCTGTTGCTGACCCTGTCCTTCGCCGGGGTCGAAGCCGTCGCGGGTTGGTGGTCAGGCTCGCTCGCGCTGTTGTCCGATGCAGCCCACATGTTCACCGACAGCTCCGCGTTGGGACTCGCCGCGGGTGCCGCCTGGCTGGCCCGTCGCCCTCCGAGCATGCGGCATTCCTACGGACTGATGCGAGCTGAGGTGCTGGCTGCGCTGTTCAATAGCGTGTTGATGCTGGTCCTGATCGGCACCATCGTGCACGAAGCCATCGACCGTTTCGGCACGCCGCGCGACATCCGCGGCGAAGCCGTCATCGGCGTAGCGGTCGTCGGCCTCATCGTCAATCTGGTCGTCGCCTGGATCCTGCACCGCGGCGAGCAGACGCTCAACAGCCGCGCCGCGCTCTTGCATGTGCTGGGCGATGCGCTCGGGTCGGTGGCGGCGATCGTGGCCGGCATCGTCATCGTGGCAACCGGCTGGACGCAGATCGATCCCCTGCTGTCGATGCTGGTGGCGGTGCTGATTCTGGTTTCCGCGCTGCGCCTGCTGCGCGAAGCCTTGCACGTGCTGATGGAAGGCGTTCCGGGGCATGTCCGGCTGGCCGACGTCGGCCACGATCTGGCATCGCTCGACGGCGTTCTGCGGGTGCACGACCTGCACATCTGGACGCTGTCGTCAGGCACCATCGCGCTGTCGGCCCATCTGGAAATCCGCGCACTCGACGACTGGCCGGGCATCCTGGACGCCGCACGCCAGGCCATGGACACGCACCACGGCATCCACCACGTGCCCCTCCAGCCCGACCCCCTGGCGGCCGAGCCGCTGGTACGCAGCCCCTACTCTCCGCAGTCCTGATAAACACGCACCGAATTTTCAGCCAGCCCGCTTTACAATAATAATGAGAATGGTTATTATTTGTACTTCCTGATGCATAACCGCCCAACCATCGACACCCGAACCGCCGACGTCATGCATGCCGACATCCCAGCCAGCCACCCCGACGCCCCGCCCCTTCCGCTCGAACCGGCATCGCGCAGCGGCCATCCGGTAGCGCTCAGCGCGGATCGTTTATTCCAGGGCAGTCCGGAAATCCTGATTGACCATCAAGGCGAAATCTACCGGCTGCGCATTACCAAAAACGGCAAGCTGATCCTGACCAAGTAATCGCCATCCACCCTCCATTCGTCATCCACCGAAAGGGAACCCATGCCAGCCACCTCACTGCTCGTTGCCGCCCTGCTCATGCTGCGCCATCCGTGCACCCGTAACAGGACCACCGCCTCGCTGTTGCTCAACCGGGCCGCCCAGAACACCGCGTTGAGTCCTGCCGAGCGGGAGGCCTGCCTGATTCTGGTGGACGAACTGGAAAGCGATGCGCCACCAGCCCCGACGGGGCCTGCAGAAAAAATGCGCCCAAACAAGGGGCGACCGTTCCACAATGCAGCAGCTTATTAATGGCGCGCTCACGACTCCGGATGCAGACAGGCGATCCGCGTGTGTCCCCCGGTCTTCTGGCCGGGGTTGCGGTCGTCCATGCCGGAATTCTGGCCGCGCTGCTGCAAAGCCCCCCTTCCATCGAGCCGATCAAGCTGCCGCAAGCCATGACAGTGAGTCTGATCGAACCCGAGATCGAGACGCCGCAACCNNGGTCCGTGGTCGAGACATCCGAGCCGACGCCGGCACCCGAACCCGAGTCACTGCCCCTGCCCGCGGCCGTGGTCGAAGCACCCAGGCCTGCGCCGCCTCCTGCGCCGATTCCGCCACGTCCCGCGGATTACTTGAATAACCCTCGGCCGCCGTATCCGTCACTGTCGCGACGCCAGGGCGAACAGGGCATCGTCCGACTCAATATTCTGGTCAATCCGGACGGAAGCGTCGCACGGCTCGATCTTTTGAAAAGCAGCGGCTATCCGCGCCTCGACCGGTCTGCCATGGAAACCGTGCAGTCCAGCTGGAAATTCGAGCCCGCCCGCCAGGGCGACACGCCGGTGTCCGCATGGGTCATCGTGCCGATTCAGTTCACCCTCAGGAGTTAAAACATGGACAGCACCTCAAACCCGACCCACCTGGGCTTCGCCCACTTCATCGCGCAGGCCGACGGTCTTGCTCATGTGCTGCTCGTCGTGCTGGTGACGATGTCGGTGATCACCTGGTATCTGATCGTGTCCAAGAGCCTCGCCACCCGGCGCATGAAAAAGCATGCCCAAGCGTTCCTCGCGCGCTTTTGGGATGCGCCCGGTCTGGCTTCGGTCGCCGACTACCTGCAGAAACACGGCGTCAACGATCCGTTCTCGCATCTGACCCACCACGGCCTCAAGGCGGCCGAGCAGTACCGCAACAAGACCGGCCAGCGCCTGATCGAATCCGGCTCGGAAGACGAATTCCTCACCCGCGCGCTGCGCCGCGCGATCAACCAGGACACCGCACGCCTCGAATACGGCCACACCATGCTGGCGTCGATCGCCTCCTCTGCGCCCTTCGTCGGCCTGTTCGGCAC
>DONB01000236.1 GCA_003510325.1 Thiobacillus sp.
GCCGACCGCCAGCCCGAGTTCACCCAGGTCGACCTCGAAACCTCGTTCATGGGCGAGGAAGAGATCATGACGCTCGTCGAGGGCATGATCCGCGACATGATGCACAAGGCGCAGGACATCGAACTGCCCGCCGCCTTCCAGCGCATGACCTACGCCGAGGCGATGAACCGCTACGGCTCCGACAAGCCCGACATGCGGGTGACGCTGGAAATCGTCGACGTCGGCGACGTGATGAAGGACGTCGCGTTCAAGGTCTTTTCGGGCCCCGCCAACGATCCCAAGGGCCGCGTCGCCGCCCTGCGCATTCCCGGCGGCGCAGCACTCTCCCGCGGCGAGATCGACGGCTACACCGAATTCGTCAAGATCTACGGCGCCAAGGGTCTTGCCTACATCAAGGTCAACGACGTGACGCAACTGAACGAAGCCGGCCTGCAGTCGCCCATCGTCAAGAACCTGTCAGAAGCGTCCCTGCGTGCGGTGATCGAACGCACCGGCGCTGCGAACGGCGACCTGATCTTCTTCGGGGCTGATAAAGCAAAAGTGGTGAACGATGCGCTCGGCGCGCTGCGTCTGAAGATCGGCCATGAGAAGGGGCATGTCGACGGCCGCGCCTGGGCGCCGCTGTGGGTGGTCGATTTCCCGATGTTCGAATTCAACGAGGACGAGAACCGCTGGGACGCACTGCACCATCCCTTCACCGCGCCCAAGGACGGCCATGAAGACTGGCTCGCCACCGATCCGGGCAAGTGCCTGTCCAAGGCCTACGACATGGTGCTGAACGGCTGGGAAGTCGGCGGCGGCTCGGTGCGCATCCACCAGCAGGCCGTGCAGGAGAAGGTGTTCGCCGCATTGAACATCGGCGAGGAGGAGCGCCGCGAGAAATTCGGCTTCCTGCTCGACGCCCTGCAGTATGGCGCACCGCCCCACGGCGGCCTGGCGTTCGGCCTCGATCGCCTGGTCACCCTGATGACCGGCGCCGAGTCGATCCGCGACGTCATCGCCTTCCCCAAGACCCAGCGCGCCTCCTGCCTGATGACCAATGCGCCCAACGTGGTCGACGAAAAGCAACTGCGCGAGCTGCACATCCGGCTACGCAACGTCAATCCGGCGGACAAGGCGGCTTAACTTTATTGTCCGCGAAGGGCGCGAAGCAAACCTGGAATTGCCCTTCGCGCTCTTCGCGGATAAAGGACTTGTCATGAAATTCGCCGACACCCTGAAAACCCTGCCCGAAGCCGCCGGCGACAAGCTGGTGCTGACCGACGCGGCCGGCGCCGAGGTGGCGACGATCGTCAATGCGCCCGGCACGGCCGGCTCGTTCCGGGTGTATGCCTATCTCGCGCAGCAATACGGCGCGATCAATGCCGAGGCCGCCGCCGAAGGGCTGGCGATTTTCGCCGAGCACACCGAGGACGCCAGCACGCACCCCGGCAAGCATCCCAACATCGATCGCCTGATCGCCATCCTGACGACGGGTACGCCGCTCAACGCCCGCATCGCGTGACCTCCCACAAGATTCCGGTTTCCGTTCTGGTCGTGATCCATACGGCGGATGGCCAGGTCCTGCTGATGGAACGCGCCGACGCGCCGGGTTTCTGGCAGTCGGTGACGGGCTCGCAGGATGCCGGCGAAACCCTCGAGCAGACCGCGATCCGTGAAGTACGCGAGGAGACCGGGCTGAACGCGGCACAGTTCGAACTGACCCACTGGGACATCGAAAACCGCTACGAGATCTATGAGCGCTGGCGCCACCGCTATGCGCCCGGGGTGACCCACAATACCGAGCATGTATTCGGCCTGAAACTGCCTGCGCCGTTGCCGGTCACGCTCTCGCCGCGCGAGCACCTGCGTCATGTGTGGTTGCCATGGGCGGAGGCGGCCGCACGCTGCTTTTCGCCGAGCAACGCGGCGGCGATTCGCCTGCTGCCCACACGCATATAATGAATAGCATGGAACCCCCGCTGCACATCGCCAGTTACAACATCCACAAGGGTCTGTCGCAATTCAACCGGCGGCTGACCGTCCACGAGATGCGCGACCGCCTCGGCGCGATGGGAACCGACATCGTGTTCCTGCAGGAAGTGNNCCAGCCGCTTCCAGCACTGGCCGGGACGGCCGCAGCACGAATTCCTGGCGGGCCACATCTATACCGACTTTGCCTACGGCAAGAACTGCGTCTACGACACGGGCCACCACGGCAACGCCATCCTGTCGCGCTACAAGATCCTGTCGTGGGAGAACGAGGACATCTCCTCCCACGCCTACGAGAGCCGCGGCATGCTGCACTGCGAAATCGAGGTGCCCGGCATGGCCGTACCAGTGCACTGCATCAACGTGCATCTGGCGCTGAACGAGGGCGGGCGCAAGCGCCAGCTTGCGCAGATCGCCGCGCGCGTGCACAGGATGGNNGTCATCTCGGCAGGTCTGCGCGCAGCTACCCCTCCATCTTTCCCATGTTCCAGCTCGACCGTATCTACGTGCGCCGATTCAATATCGAATCCGCCCATGTTCACACCGGCAACGCCTGGCACCGCATTTCCGACCACGCCGCCCTGACTGCCAAGCTCAGCCTGGCCTGATGACCGCGCGCAATCGTCCGAGAAATCTGTTCTTTCGCAGCGTCGAACCGGTTCCCGGCAACCGGCTGCGGCTGCTGCAAAGCGGGGCCGAGTTTTTCCCCGCGCTGATCGCGGCGATCGATGCCGCGCAGGCCGAAGTTCATCTCGAAACCTATATTTTCAATGTCGATCCCACCACCGAAGCCGTGCGCGACGCCCTCATGCGCGCCGCACGCCGTGGCGTGCAGGTACGGCTGCTGATCGATGGCGTCGGCTCGCGCGAACTGGATGCTGGATTGCTCGCCGAACTGAAAACGGCAGGCGTCAGCGTGCTGGCCTATCGTCCGCTGGCGGGCCGGGGCTGGCGTTCCAATCCCCATAGCCTGCGTCGGCTGCACCGCAAGCTGACGGTGATCGATGCGCGCATCGCCTTCGTCGGCGGCATGAACCTGATCGACGACTTCGAACCGGTGCGCTTCGACACGCCCCGGCTCGATTTCAGCGTCGAAGTGCAGGGGCCGCTGCTTGCCGACATCCATCAAAGCGTGCGCCGCTTGTGGCGGCTCGTGGCCTTGACGCAGCTGCAGTTGCAGCCGGACACGCGCAAGGCGGCGATCGAACCGTCCTGGCCGACCGACGGGCATATGCGTGCCGCCTTCGTCGTGCGCGACAATTTTGCCCACCGGCGCGACATCGAGCGCGCCTACCTCGCCGCCCTGGCGCTCGCGCGCGAAGAAATCATTCTTGCCAATGCCTATTTCCTGCCCGGCCGCCGGTTTCGCACGATGCTCAAGAAAGCCGCCGCACGCGGGGTGCGGGTGGAGCTGCTGGTCCAGGGCCATACCGACCACCCCTTTTTTCAGGCCGCAGCACGCGCCCTGTACAGGGACCTGCTCGCCGCCGGCGTGCAGATTCACGAATATCAGGCGAGCGAACTGCATGCCAAGGTGGCCGTGGTCGACGGTCACTGGGCGACCGTGGGTTCCAGCAACATCGACCCCTTCAGCCTGATGCTCGCGCGCGAGGCGAACGTCGTCGTCGACGACGCGGCGTTTGCGCACGATCTGCAGCAGCGCCTGCGTCAGGCCATTCACCAGTCAGTCGCGCTCGATCCGGCCGATTGGGCGCGCCGCCCCTGGCTGCAGCGCATGCTGTCGTGGCTGGCGTATGGCGGCGTCAGGGCGATGGTGGGTCTGTCGGGCGCCGGTCGCTGGGTGTAAGGGACAGGAACCCCTGGGCGCGCGCGCCGTAAGCGTCCGCTTCGGCTCAGCGGTCGCGCCGCGCCAGAAAACGGTCGAGCTGACGCGCAAACGCCTGCCGGTCCGCCTGCGACAGGGTGGCTGGTCCCGAAATGTCCACCCCGGCGCCGCGCAGGCCTTCCATGAAATCGCGCATGCCCAGCCGCTCGCGGATGTTGTCGGCGTTGTAGAACTCGCCGCGCGGCGATAGCGCGAAGGCGCCTCGTTCGATCAACGCGGCCGCCAGCGGAATGTCCGCCGTGATCACCAGATCGCCTGCGGCCACCTCATCGATGATGTGCCGGTCGGCCACGTCGAACCCCTTCGGCACCTGGCGTGAACGGATATAAGGCGAGGGCGGCACCCGCAGCAGGCGGTTGGCCACCAGCGTCAGCGGCAGTTTCGTCCGCTCGGCCACGCGAAACAGGATGTCCTTGATCACCGCCGGGCAGGCGTCGGCGTCGACCCAGATGTGCATGGCCGGCGCTTACAGCCGCGCCGCCTTGAAGGTGTCGCACTGCCCCGGGTCGCCGCTCTGCAGGCCGTGGCTGAACCAGCGCATGCGCTGTTCCGACGAGCCGTGGGTGAATGAATCCGGCACCACATGGCCGCGTGCCTGCTTCTGCAGGCGGTCGTCGCCCACGCCTCGNNTGTGGGCGTGGTGCGCCCACACCCCGGAGAAACAGTCCGCCTGCAGTTCCATCCGCACCTGTAGCGCGTTGCCCTCGACCGCGCCCGCCCGCTGGCGCGCCGCATGCACCTGTTCCGACACGCCCAAGAGCGTCTGCACGTGATGGCCGACCTCGTGCGCCACCACATAGGCTTGCGCAAAGTCGCCCGGCGCGTCGTGGCGCTGCGCCAACTCGTTGAAGAAGCTCATGTCCAGATACAGCTTCTGGTCCGCCGGGCAGTAGAACGGCCCCATCGCCGCCTCGGCAAACCCGCACGCCGATTCCACCGCGCCGGAAAACAGCACCAGCTTCGGTCGCTGGTAGCGCTGGCCCGAGGCCTGGAACAGCGTACCCCACACGTCTTCCGTATCCGCCAGCACCACCGACATGAATTCCTTCAGCCTTTCCTCTTCCGGGCTGGACGTGACCTGCTGCTCCTGCTGCGCCGGCGTTAGGTTGCCGGTCTGGTTCAGCACCACCGCAGGATCCACCCCGAAATACATCGCCACCAGCGCCAGCACGATCGCCCCGATGCCGCCCCCCGCCAGACCGCGGCCGCTCACGCGCATGCCGCGCCGGTCTTCGATGTTGTCGCTGCGTCGTCCGCGTTCCCAGCGCATGGGCTCTCCTGGGTCTGCAATGCAAGGTGCCTGTATTGTAGCCATGGCCGGGCGCCCGGCATCCCGCCCGGCCCCTCCGTTGCTTGCGTGCAACAAAACAACACTTTTTGCCTCGGGAGACAAAAAAAACAACAGCTTTTCTTGCCCGCCCCATCCGAGTCTGGATAATCGGTCTCGTCCAACAAGCACATATCCGTGTGGGACAGCTCTGCAGAGCTTGAACAAGCTTTTATTCCAATCCAAGGAGATTTAGATGAAAAAGATTCTCGCAGTGGCGATCGCTACCGCCTTCGCTGCACCGGCCTTCGCTGCCACCTCCAACGTCGACGTCTACGGCAAGCTGCACGTGTCCGTGTCCGTGTTCGACGACCATAACGATACCCTTTACAACGACACGCAGATTTCCTCCAATGCCAGCCGCTTCGGCATCAAGGGCAGCGAAGATCTGGGTGGCGGCCTGGCCGCCATTTGGCAGTTCGAGTCCGGCATGAACCTCGACGAGCAGACCGGCACGCTGGCTTCGCGCAACAGCTTTGTCGGCCTGAAGGGTGGTTTCGGTACCGCGTTGGTCGGTAACCACGACACCCCGCTGAAAGGCGTTGGCCGTGCCGTCGACCTGTTCGGCGACCCCATGGCGGACTCGCGTAACGTGCTGGGCGGTGGTTCCGACACGCGCGCCAAGAACGTGGTGGCTTACATGTCCCCCGACTTCACTGGCCTGAGCTTTGCTGCTGCTTACTCGACCGACCTGGGTACTAGCAACAACAATGGTGACGCGGCTGATGCAAGCGTCTACAACCTGAGCGCCACCTACAAAAACGGCCCCCTGTATCTGGGTCTGGGCTACGGTGACGGCGACGGCCATGAACTGGCTGGTGTCGGCAAGCACATCCGTGCTGCTGCAGGCTTCACCATGGGCAACCTGAAGTTCGTGGGTCAGTATGACAAGCTGGATGACGACAATACTGTCCTTCCGCTTGCGCAAGCTGGTGACTTCGATGCCTGGATGCTGGGCGCCGCCTACACCATGGGCAACATTGTGCTGAAGGCCAACTACATGGATGGCGAGTACGACGATGCCGCCACCGGTTACGATGTCGAACAGTTCACCATTGGTGCCGACTACAACCTGTCCAAGCGCACCGCAGTCTATGTGCTGTACGCCGACGGCAAGAACATCACCCTCGGTTCGGGCGGTGGTAGCAGCGACCGGATTGCTGGTGCTGCTGTAGCTGGCGATGATGATGTTTCGGTCATCTCGCTGGGCATGACCCACACCTTCTAATTCAACGCCGGGGCAACCCGGTTCGAATGACGAAGCTGAAACGGGCTCCTTCGGGAGCCCGTTTTTTATGCCTATTGATCAGGCAAAGCGGGGTACACGCGTGTTCGGGGTTCGATGGTTTCGAAATCGTGCGCGATCGCGGCCGTCCTGGCGGGCATGATCGGGGCCGACGACTCGGTGGGCGCGGAGCGCCGGGTGCGGAGCGCCGGGTGCGGGCGCGCGAACCGGTCAGCCTTCCACCACCTCGAAATCGTGCGTGATCTCGGCCGTCTTGCCGAGCATGATCGAGGCCGAGCAGTATTTCTCGGCCGACAGGTGCACCGCCTGTTCGACGCGCTTGGGGTCGAGCGCCTTGCCGGTGACGGTGAAGTGGACGTGGATTTTGGTGAACACCTTGGGGTCGGTGTCGGCGCGCTCGGCCGAGAGGTCGGCGACGCAGTCGGTGACCTGCTGGCGGCCTTTGCGCAGGATCATGACGACGTCGAAGGCGGAGCAGCCGCCCAGCCCCAAGAGCAGCATTTCCATCGGGCGTACGCCGAGGTTCTTGCCGCCGGATTCGGGGGCGCCGTCCATGACGACGCTGTGGCCGGATTCGCTCTGGCCGACGAAGCTGACACCTTCGATGAGTTTGACGCGGGCTTTCATGGACATCCTTCAGGCAAAAAACGAGCGGAGTTTGTACCACAAAATCCCCAGCCACTCGTGCAGGGCGAAGGTGCTGTCGCGCAGCCCGGCGGGGGTGGGAAGTACATCGAGGATGGAGTCGATGCGGGTGCTGGAAAACTGGATGCCGGCGGGGACGACGTCGAGTCCCTGCGCTTCGAACAGGGGGACGGCGCGGCGCAGGTGCCAGGCGTGGGTGACCAGCACGATGCGCTCGACGCCGGCCTGCTTGAGGGGCGCTGCGGACAGGCGTGCGTTGTCCCAGGTGGTGAGGGAGGCCTCTTCGACCCAGCGGGCGGGAAGGCCGTATTCGGTGTGCAGGACGTGCTGCATGATGCGGCCTTCGGCGAGTTGGCCGCCGCCGGGCTTGCCGCCGGTGGCCAGGATCGGCAGCCCGCTGGCGCGATGGAGAAAGGCGGCGTAGCGCAGGCGTTCCAGGCTGATGCCGTTGAGGGTGTCGCTGCCGTATTCGGCCGAGTCCACGCGCCGGCCGCCGCCGAGGACGACAATGGCGTGGGCGTTCTGCAGGGAATCGGGGTTGACCGGCGCGCTGATTTCCAGGGTTTTCAGCAGCAGTCCGCCGACCCAGGGGGTGGAGAGGACGTACAGCGCGGCGGTGGAGAGCAGGATCAGCGACATGGACAGGCGGGGGCGGCGGCGGTGAAAAACGAGCCCGGCGGCCAGCAGGATCACCAGCAATAGCGGCGGCAGCAGGGCGGCGGCGACAAGATTGGTGGCAAGCCAGGCGGTCATGGCGGGGATTGTATGCCAGCTTGGCAATCTCTTCGCAGACAGTGTTTGACTTTGCC
>DONB01000101.1 GCA_003510325.1 Thiobacillus sp.
GCGGTTCCGGAAGCCGAAACCTACGCCATGATGCTGGCCGGTCTGGGCCTGGTCGGTTTCATGGTGCGCCGCCGCAAGTCCATCTAAGTCAAGCAGTTATTCCAGTTGTGGATCGGGCGCCCTCGCGGGGCCCGGGCCCGGCTGACTCTTCGAAACGAAAGGAATCGCAATGAAACTGAAGCAAATCGCCCTGGCCGTCGCCGCCACCTGCGTCGCCGCCCCCTCGTTCGCCCTGACCCCCGCCGACATCGACGGTTCTACGGTCCAGCTGTGGATTTCCGGCGCCACCGCGCCCACCAAGNNTTCGCTCGCTGTGTGCGGACAATGACGCCGACGGCAATGCCGACGACCTGCACGTCTACCTCGAGAAGAATCCCGCTGACGCTGCTGACCAGGTGCCCGGCAAGTCCGCCGCCGGCAAGTTCGCCGCCTACGCCTGTACCATGGGCCCGCTCGCCGGTTCGCTCGACGGCGTGAAGACCGTCGTCTACCACACCTTCGACAGCGGTTCGTTCGAAGCCTACACCCCGCACCTGTTCCTGGCTGGCGAAGTGAATCCCCTGGTTGGTAGCACCCTGAATCGCCTGAACGACATCACCGCCGGTGGCAGCACCTGTGTCACCGGCCTCGCGCCCAATACCTTCGTCGGCTGCGGCAAGGGGCCTGTTGCGCTGGCGCCCAACGTCGACCAGTTCAGCACCCCGACCCTGCCGCAGGGCGGCTACTCCGACACCGAGTACACGCTGAACCAGCTGAACCTCGGCATCTCGAAGAGCCTGGGCGACATCGGCTATGAAGCCCCCACCAACGTCGGCCAGGGCTTCGGTCTGGCGGTGAGCCACGCGCTCTANNCCACCGCCGCTGACGGCGAAGCCTGCGACGGCAACTACGCCGCCGGTTCCTGCCAGCCCACCATCAACCGCCAGAAGTACTCCTCGCTGGTATCGGCGGGCGGCGTGACCGACAAGAACGGCAGCCTGTTCGGTGCCGCCGCCACCAGCGTCATCAAGGTCGAGCGCCGCGTCGGTACCTCGGGCACGCAGTCGTCGTCCAACGCCTTCTTCCTGAATACGCCTTGTGCGACTGGTCTGCCTGGCGGCGGCCTGACCCCGGCTGGCTCCAATATTGCTGGCACGCAGTCCTACAACGGCGGCAAGGTGCTGGTGCGCTCCAACAACGGTTCGGGCGACGTCAAGACCCAGCTGACCGCTGCCTCCACCGCCGGCGAACTCGCCATCGGCGTGCTGTCGCTGGAAAACGTCCCGAGCGCCTCCGAGAAGTTCGCCTTCGTCAAACTCAACGGCGTGTCGCCCAACGTCGACGCGAAGCAGCGTCAGACCGCCATCGACGGCGACTACGAGTTCTGGTACGAGCTGGTGGCCTTCACCGCCAACGACGCCTTCTCCGAAGGCGCGGACCTGATCAACGGCACCGTGGTTGCGCTGGGCGACCCCAGCATCACCGACCTGACCGGCCTGTTCGTCACGGCCGGTGCTGGCGTCTCCGGTAGCAATGTGTCCAAAGGCTACAAGCAAGGCAACGCCTGCTCGCCGGCGATCCAGTAAGTATCGAAGCAACCGGGCGGTGCAATGCCGCCCGCGGATGTTCGGGACAGTCCTTCGGGGCTGTCCCCTTTGCTTTTTTGATGAGGGCATCTGCACAAGCCGGCCGGGAAGGGTGGTCGGCAGGCTTGTGCAGATGCGTCCTGATGTGGTGAACGATGAATAAAACGTTGTGGATGTGGGGCTTGCTGGCGGGCATGGGGCTGAACGGATGGGGGGCGGTTCATGCGCAGGAGGCCGCCCCTGCCGTTGCGGATAGTCCCAAGCCGGCGGAGACCCACGAACCGGAAACCCGTTTCGACGTATTCGAATACCGGGTGGAGGGCTCGACGCTGTTGCCTGTCACCGTCGTCGAGCAGGCGGTGTATCCGCATCTCGGCGAGAAGAAGACCCTGAACGACGTGGAACAGGCACGCGAGGCGCTGGAGCAGGCCTACCACGGCGCGGGCTATCTCACCGTGCTGGTGAACATCCCGCAGCAGAAAGTGGACGGCGGCGTGGTGAAGCTGACGGTGACCGAGGCGCCGGTGGACCGGCTGCGCGTGGTCGAGTCGCGCTACTTCAGCCTGGGCGAGATCAGGGCCGGCGTGCCGGAACTGGCCGAGGGCACGGTGCCGAACTTCCCGCAGACGCAGAAGGAGTTGGCGGCGCTGAACCGATCGGCCGACCGCCGCATCACGCCGGTGCTGCGCCCCGGCAAGACGCCGGGTACGGTCGAGGTCGACCTCAAGGTGCAGGACCGCCTGCCGCTGCATGGCAGCGTGGAGCTCAACGACCGCTACAGCCAGGATACGACGCGCACGCGTCTGTCAGCCAGCCTGCGCTGGGACAACCTGTGGCAGAAGCAGCACGGCCTCGGCCTCACCGTGCAGACCGCGCCCGAGAACACCGACGAAAGCCGGGTGTTCGCCGCCAATTACACCTGGCCGCTGGCGTCGGGCAATTACCTGGCCTTGTATGGCGTGCTGTCCGAATCCGACGTCGCGGCCGTCGGCACGCTCAACGTGCTGGGCAACGGCACCATCCTGGGGGCGCGCTACATCGTGCCGCTGCGCAGCCGCAGCGAGGGCTTCTTCCACACTGCGACGCTGGGGGTGGACTACAAGGATTTCGACCAGTCGGTCGCGCTGATCGGCGGAGGGGATTTCAATACGCCGATCACCTATCTCCCGTTCACCGTAGGCTAGGACGGCACCTGGCTGGGCGAAGGACGCAGCACCAAGCTCGGCATGGCGTTCAATTTCCATCTGCGCGGGCTGGTCGCAGACGAGCAGGAATTCGCCGACAAGCGTTTCAAGGGACGCGCCAATTACGCCTACCTGCGCGGCACGTTTTCGCACGAGGAGACGTGGTCGGCTGGCTGGGGGCTGGCCGCGCGCGCCAGTCTGCAGGTCGCAGGGCAGCCGCTGATCTCCAACGAGCAGTTCGCCATCGGTGGCGTCGACACCGTGCGCGGCTATCTCGAATCGACTGCGCTGGGCGACAACGGTGTGGCATTCAGCCTGGAGGCGACGACGCCCAATTTCGCGAAGCGCCTGGCCGATTCGATCGATGGCCTGCACCTGCTGGCCTTCGTCGACGGCGGCTACGTGCACGTGCGCGAGCCGATCACGGCGGAGGACCGCACCACCCTCGCCGGCGCCGGCATCGGAATGCGTCTGAAGGGATGGCGCGGGGTCTCGGCGGGGCTCGATTGGGCGGTGGCGCTGAAGGATGTGGGCGATACCGAGCGCGGCGACAGCCGGGGGCATTTCAGGCTGGGCTACGAGTGGTGAATCGGATGAGCCGATCGGCTCATCCAGGATGACACAGGCAAGACGTGCCTGAAGGTTAAGGTAGCCAGGATGAACGCACGCGGCCTTTTGGCACACTGGCACGCATAGGGAGAACTCATGAATCGCAACCGCTATCGGCTGGTTTTCAACACGACTTTGGGCATGATGGTGCCGGTCGCGGAAACCGCGCGCAGGCAGGGCAAGACCGCGAGCGGCGCGGGGCTGACGCTCGCCGGCATACTGCTGGCGGGNNTGGGGTGGGGCGATTCCGAATTTCGTGACGGCTGGGCAAGCGAATTACCAAGCCAATGGCACCCAGGCCTACATTAATCAGGTCGGCAACAAATCCATCCTCAACTGGCAGAGCTTCAACCTCAGTGCCGGGCACAACGTGCAGTTCCGCCAGGTCGACAGCCTCGCCACCAACAATCTGGTGCAGGGCGCGAATTTCACTTCGCTCAACCGCATCCACGATATCAACCCCAGCGTGATCGCGGGCAGCATTTCGCAGGCCGCCGGGCAGAAGGCCAACGTGATCCTGGTCAACAGCAACGGCATCGCCTTCATGGGCGGGTCGCAGGTGAATCTGAACAGCTTCACCGCTTCGACGCTCAACATTGCCGACAGCTTCATTACCGATACCCTGCTGACCACGGATGGTCAACCGCAATTCGAAAAAGCGCTGGATGGCGGCGAGGGGCGCGGCTTCGTCAAGGTGTTCGAAAATGCGAGGATCAGTGCAGGCAACCAGGGCCGTGTGATGCTCATCGCGCCGACCGTGGTCAACAAGGGCACGGTCGAGGCGCCGGACGGGCAGGTGGTGATGGCGGCGGGGTCGAAAATTTTCCTGCGCACCGCCGCGGCCTATGGCGACGAGAACGTACGCGGTCTGCTGGTCGAGGTCGACAGCCCGGCAAGCCTGACGGATTTCGATACCGCCAATCCGGACGTGAAGGATGGACAGCTCGACGGCGCGACGGTCAGCCTGACGAACGCCGCGGAAGACAAGCTGGGCCATGCCATCAACCTGGGCGAACTCACGTCGCCGCGCGGCAACGTGACCATGGTGGGCTATGCGGTCAATCAGCAGGGCATCGCGCGCGCAACCACGTCGGTGGTGGCGAACGGTTCGGTGTACCTGCTGGCCAAGGACCCNNCCGCCGTTCCCGCTTCGATTCCCGATCAAACCCGTACCGGCAGCCGTTCGGAGCGCGCGGGGCGCGTGGTGCTGGGTGCGGACAGCCTGACCGAGGTGCTGCCCGACGTGGCGGATGCGACGGGTTCGCTGGATGGGTCGACCGGGCAAGGCTTGCCGGGCAAGTCGCAGGTGCAGGTGCTGGGGCAGGATATTCGCATGGAAGGGGGCGCGGTCATCGACGCGCCGTCAGGCGAGGTGAATCTAGTCGCCATGGATCGGCCGGCGGATGCGAGCCTCGACGCCAGCAATCCGTTCAAACAGATCGGCGGCGTGTCAGCCAATGCGCGCGTGCACATCGCGGACGGCGCACGCATCAACGTGGCCGGTCTGGAAAACGTCCAGGTCTCGGCTGCGCGCAACAGCGTGGAAGTCGAGCTGCGCGGCGACGAACTGAAGGATTCCGCCGTCAACCGGGAAGGCACTCTGCGTGGCGAGACGGTCCATGTCGACATCAATCGCGCGCTGGCCAATGCCAATGCCGGCAAGTCGACGCTGATCGCGAAGGACAGTCTGGAAAGCTATCAGGCGAAACTGGAGCGCACCGTCGCCGAGCGTTCCACCGCCGGCGGCACGGTCAATATCGCTTCGCAAGGCGAGGCCATTCTGGAAAGCGGCGCGGTCGTCGATTTGTCGGGCGGCAGCCTTCTCTACACGCCGGCGAACGTGAAGACCACGCTGCTGTCGAGCGGCGGGATGCTGGTCGATATCGCGGACGCCAACGCCGAAACGCGCTATGACGGCATCGCCACCCGCTTCGTCAAGGATTATGGGCGCTGGAACCGCAAGGAAGTGATCGACCTCGGCCAGAGCTATCGCTACGACCCGGGCTACGTCGAAGGCAAGGATGCCGGCGCGTTGCAGGTGGTTGGCATGGGCGCGACGGTGATGCAGGCCGACGTGATCGGCCGCACGACGGCCGGCGAATTGCAGCGCGATGCCGGGCAGATGCCCGCCGGCGCGCGCTTGCGCCTGGGCAGCGATGCCGTGGCCGGCGATTTCAAGCTCAATCAGCAAATCGACATCAGCAGCACGGCGGCCACCCTGCCCAGGAGCTTCGGCTTTGGCGACGCTTTGCCTGGCGAGCTGAAAACCGTTCTGGGACTCAATCCATCGAGCGTGGGGGCGGGCAAGATCGCGCAGCTGGAAATATTCAGCAACCAGGCGGCCGGGGTCCGCGAGGCGCTGCGCACGCCGGACGGGGGCAGCGTGAAGATCACCGCGCGCAGCGTGGACGTGATGGCCGACGTCACCGCGCAGGGAGGGGACATTGCGTTCAATGCCCGTGCCAACCAGGCGGGCGGGACCATTCCCCTTAGCACGCTGAATGTCACGGTCGGGGAGGGTGTCAGCCTGTCCGCGCGTGGCGAGTGGATCAACCAGTCGACGGGTGCGGGCACGCCCTCGTCGAACGGAGCCCGCATCGACGGCGGCAGCATCACGCTGTCTGCGGTGAACGATGTCGAGCTCGGCGAAGGCTCGCATGTCGACGTCACAGGCGGCGGCCGCGTCAAGGCGAATGGAAAAATTGCCGGCGGCCAGGGCGGAGCAATCGAGCTGGAGGCCAATGCCGGTGTCGAGGCCACGAGTCTGCAAACAGGCGCGGTCAGGCTTGCGGGCGAACTGAGCGGCTATGGCATGGCGCAGGGCGGCAGCCTGAGCGTGTCCTCGGGCAGGGTTCAAGTCGGCGGCATAGAAGACACGACGCAGGGCGCGCTCAATCTGGACAGCGATTTCCTCGGGCGCGGCGGCTTCGCCGACATCGAATTGACCGGCCGCGACGGCGTGACGGTGGCCGACGGCGTTTCGCTTGCGCCGGTTCAGCAGGCGCTGGAATTGACTCCCGGCTATGCGCTGCAGGCGAGCGGCCAGCCGATCGAGGCGTTTTCCAAACGGACCGTACTCGATCCGCGCCTGCGCAAACCGGTGAATCTGGCGCTCGCGGCCGATTCGGTTGCGCGCGGCGACGTGCGAATCGGGACCGGCGCCCGTATCGAGCTCGACGACAAGGCACGCATCGCGATCAATGCGGCGCATCGCATCGAGATACAGGGAACGCTGCGCACCCACGGCGGCGACATCTCGGCCACGCTCAGCCGCAGCACGGATCAGGCTTTCGATCCGGCCAGCGCAATCTGGCTGGGAGAGCAGGCGGTACTGGATACCTCGGGTGTCGCGCGGACCTATACGGACAGCCGCGGACTGGCTCAAGGCGAGGTGCTGTCCGGCGGCACGGCCGCGCTCAATGCGAAGAGCGGCTATGTCGTGACCCAGGCCGGCTCGAAAATCGACGTCTCGGGGGCAGCCCCGGTGCGCCTCGACGTGCGGAGCGAGTCGGGAGGGCTGGGCCGGGATGTCGGCAGCGACGCAGGTTCGATTGCGGTTGTCGCGCGCGAGGGCGCATTGCTGGATGGCACGCTGTCGGCGCGCGCGGGCAGTGCGTCCAATCGCGGCGGATCCTTCGGCCTGACCCTGGGCGATAACGCAACGCCGTCGGGAGCCGGCTACCCGACCGGTCAGCGTACGATCAGTCTGGCGGACGCGGTGCCGGCCCAGGCGACAGGCCTGGCGCCCGGTAGCACGATCCCGGATACGGTGAATGGACAGGCCAAACTGGGTGCGGCGGCGCTGGAAGCAGCCGGATTTGACCGTATTGCACTCAAGAGCCGTGACGCGATCCGGCTTGAGGAGGGTCTCGATCTCGGGGCTGGCCGCGCGCAGCCTCTGCGCGAAGTGACCCTGGATAGCCCGCGCATCGAGACGGCAGGTGGCGATGCCTCGCTGCAAGCCGATGTCCTGCGCCTGGGCAACTACGATGGAGACCGTCAAAGCGTGGCCAATACGCCGACGGCCGGCAGCGGCACGTTCAAGGCCGACGCGCGTCTGCTTGAGCTTGCGGGCAACCAGACCTTGACCGGCATGGCGGGCGCCGAACTCACGGGCGAGCAGGAAATCCGGCTGGCCGGGGTGAGCGTCAATTCGCAGCGACCCGCCGGCACGCTTCAAAGCGCGGCCGACATGATCCTGCACGGCGCGGTGATTGCGCCCGCGACCTATGTGCAGCACACCCTATCGGCGCCGGGGCACCGGGTCGAATTCACCCGCAATACGAACAGCCCGGTCCAGCCGCTGTCCGCGCTGGGCAGCATCAAGGTCGAAGCGGCAGACATCATCCAGGACGGCAACCTGAGGGCGCCGTTCGGCCAGATCGAACTCGCGGCGAGCGGATCGCTCGTGTTCAAGGACGGCAGTCTCACCTCGGTTGCAGCCGACCCCGGCAGCCTGACGCCTTTCGGCAGGGTGGTGAACGGGCAGGATTGGGTCTATGCAATCGGGTCGAAGTTGCTCGAGCAGGATGCGCTCGCTGAAAAGTCGATCCGTACCCAGGGTGCGACGATCGACATGCAGGCGGGTGCGAAGCTCGATCTCTCGGGCGGTGGAGACCTGCAGGCCTACGAATTCACCGTGGGACCGGGAGGCTCGCGCGATATTCTTGCCGATGCGAATACCTATGCCATCCTTCCGGGCAACCAGCAGGGCTTCGCGCCCGGCGACGCACAGGAAAACTNNCTTGCCGACGGCGTCTATACCCTGCTGCCGGCACATTACGCGTTGCTGCCCGGCGCCTATGCCGTCAAGCTCGATACCGGCCTCAACGTGATGCCGGGCCAGGCCTACAGCCGCCAGGACGGCGTGCGCATCGCGGCGGGTTACGTGACCGACACGCGCGCCGGCGCGCCGAAAGATGCGAACTGGCAGGGCGTGCAGGTGATGACGCACGATCAGGTTCGGGCACGCTCGGAGTTCACCCTGACCCGTGCTTCGGATTTCTTTGCGGACAGCCGCAACCGCCCGCAGGATGCCGGGCTGCTGTCGGTGAGCACCACCGGCAGCGGCAAGGATGCACTGAAGCTCGATGCGGTGTACGACCTGGCGGCAGGCGAGGATGGGCGCGGCGCGCAGGCGGACATCAGCGCGCTGAAACTGGCCATCGCCAGCGGCACACCCGATGGGATCGCGTCGGATGCCGTCGTGCTCGACGCCGGCAAGCTCAATGCCTTGGGCGCGGAAAGTNNCCACGACGCTGACAGTCGGCGCCGACAGCGTAACGCTCGTCAACGACACGAGCCACGCGCTGAAGGCCGGGGAAGTCCTGCTGGCGGCCCGGGATACGCTCGCGCTCGAATCGGGCAGCGCAATCGATGCGCAAGGTCTGGCGGGTGATGCCGGGCATTACGAAACGGCGGGCAACGGTGTGCTCGTGCGCGCGGCATCCACGCGCGCCAGCTTTGCGCGTACCGGCAGTCCGGACCGCAGCCAAGGCACACTGAGCGGTGCGACCGACAGCACGGTGATCGCCGCCGACTCGATGACGCTCGACGCGACGAAGGACAATGCCTTCAAGGGGACGACCCGGTTCGAACGTCAGGAAACCGTGGATGGCGTCGAGGTCAGGACCCCCACCGCGGGCAACCTGGCAGTGGGGGCCAGCCTAATCAACTTCGGCAATGCGCCAGTGGGCAGCGAAGGATTCACCTATACGCAGGACGAACTGGACGCCATCGATCTGGCCGAACTGACGCTCACCAGCTATTCCACCTTCGATCTCTACGGCGACGTGGTCGTCGGCAAGCTCGACGCCGGCAAACCTGTGCTGCGAAATCTGAGCTTGCAAGGCGCGGGCCTGGCGGGTCTGGATAACGCAGGCCAGACTGCACAGCTCAATGCAATAAACCTCACCCTTGCCAATCCCGACGATGCCGCATCGTTTACCGCAGGCGGCGCGCTGGGAACCGGCGCTCTCGAAGTAAAAGCCGATACGCTCACGCTGGGCGCCGGCGACAAGGCGATCCAGGGCTTCGGCGCGGTGACGATCACGGCCAATGAACTGGTGGGCTCCGGCAGCGGCAAACTGGACGTGGGCGCACCGGTGACGCTAAACGTCGCGCGCATCAGCGGCGAACGCGGCGCCGATCAGGCATTCAACTCGACGGACGCGTTGAGCGTCGCGCAGCACGCTGCCGACCGTGTATTGGCGCCCGTCACCGCGCTGGGCGCGAAGTGGGCGTTGCAGGGCACATCGGTCGATTTCGATTCCCACGCCGAATTGCCCTCGGGCAGCATCAAGCTCATCGCCACCGCCGGCGATATCGATCTGGGCGAGAACGCCACGGTCGACGTGGCCGGACGCTCCGTGCAGTTCTTCGACGTGAGCAAGCCCAGCTGGGGCGGCACGGCGGAATTCGTCAGCGAAACCGGCAATGTGGACTTCGCTGAAGGGGCGAAGGTGGACGTGTCCGCAGCCGCGGGCGGTGACGCGGGCACTCTGATCGTGCGTGCGGCGAACGGCAACTTTACGCTGGCCGACGGCAGCGTCAGCGGTGCGGCGCCAGAGGATACCGACGGAAACCGTGGCGATGGCGCGCGAGCGGAGATCGATACTGGGACGCTTGGCAGCTTCTCCGACCTCAACACCGCGTTCAACACCGGCGGTTTCGACGGCGAACGCTGGTTGCGCGTGCGCAGCGGCGACGTGAGCATCGCCGATACCGACAAGGTCGAAGCACGGGGAATCCACATTGCCGCCGACGGCGGCAAGCTTGACGTGGCGGGCGAACTCGACGTCTCGGGCGAGGACGCCGGACGCATCGAACTGTTCGCCAATCACGACGTGAACGTACTCGGCACGGGGCGACTCACGGCCGTTTCCAGCAAAGACGGCGAAAACGGCGGCGATATCGAAGTCGGCACCACGGCGGGCACGCTGAATTTTGCTGCCGGAAGCCGTATCGACGTGTCCGCGGGCACGAATGGGCAGGGTGGCAGGGTGCGGCTGCGCGCGCCGCGCGTGGACGACGACGTGTCGGTGGCGGCAGTCGACGGCACGATCGCAGGCGCCTCGTCGGTCGAGGTGGAAGCAGTGAAGGCCTATGACGACATCACTATGCTGACTGCAACCGGCGCAAGTAGCGGTGCCACGCTTTCGCTGGCGACGATCAACGCCGACAACGCGGCGTTCGCGGCCAGCCACGCGGCAATCAAGGAACGCCTCGGCAAATCGGCCGATCCGGCTTTCCATATCGTGTCCGGCACCGAGGTGCGATCGACGGGCGATCTGACCCTGGCCCAGGACTGGAACCTGAAGGACAGCCGTGCGGGGGGCGAAGCCGGTGTGCTGACGCTGCGCGCGCAAGACAACCTGAAGATCGACGCCAATCTGTCGGATGGCTTCAGCCATGCGACCCCCTGCACGACCGGCACCTGCGCGGCATCGTCGACGCCAGCCACCCTGTTGTCCGATGCGTCCTGGTCCTACCGTCTGGTCGGCGGTGCGGACAACGATTCGGCCGATCCGCTCGCTTCCCTCAAGGCTGCCGGCGACGTCACGCTCAAGGCGGGCAAGCTGATCCGCACCGGTACGGGCGATATCCAGGTACGGGCAGGCAAGAACATCAAACTGGGCGACAGCAAGGCCGTGATCTACACGGCTGGCAGCGCGGCCGACCCGCTCGCCGGCTTTACCGCCCCCGACAAGGCGCAGTTCAGCAATGGCGGCGGCGACGTCAGCCTCGCCGCGCTGGGCGATATCGTGGGCGCACCTNNGCCAGGGCAAGCTTGGCAGCGATAGCGCGTCCTACGATGTGCAGCCGGCCTGGTGGGTGCGTTTCGACCAGTTCCAGCAGGGCGTGGCGGCGCTGGGTGGCGGCGACGTGTCGATCCAGGCCGGCGGCAAGGTGGAAAACGTGTCCGCCAGCGCGCCGACCCAGGCGCGCATGGCCTCCTTGACGCCTGACGCGAATGCGCTGGTCAAGACCGGCGGCGGCAACGTGCGTGTCGCCAGCGGCAGTGATCTGCTCGCCGGGCAGTATTACGTCGACAACGGCACGCTCGTCGTTCAGGCCGGGGGGAATGTTGCCAGCGGGCAGAAAGTCGGGGTCAAGCAGCTTTACACCATTCTTGCCCTGGGCGACGCACAGGCCCGCGTGCGCACGAACGGCAATCTGGATCTCCAGGCGATCATCAATCCGCACCTGGTCGTGCAGTCGCAAGGCGCCCTCGGCAACGTCACAGGCGCCACCGATGCAAAATGGACCTTGTTCTCGACGTACGGAATCGACAGCGGCGTCTCGCTGGAAACCCTGAGCGGCAGCGCGAACTTCCACAATGCGACCAATACCGCAACCTCGGCGGTCGCCTCTTTGAAGGATGCCTACAAGTCGCCGCTCAACTTCAACATCAGTGCCGCGAAATACTCGGCCAACCTGCTGTCGGTGCTCCCGCCCAGCCTGTCGACGGTAGCATTCCAGGGAGATACCACCCTCGGCGGCGTGACGGCCACGCTCAGCCCGGCGTCGCGCGGCAGGCTGTCCGTTCTCGCTGCGGGCAACGTGGGCATTCCGGTACGCCTCGCGATGAGCGACACGGCGCCGCTGCCGGATGCCATATTGCCGGGCGACGTGGATGATCAGTTTCTTGGCGCGTCCAGTGCGCAGGCAAAGATTGCCCATGCAATCGTGCCGGTTCACGTCGGCGATCCCGAGCCGGTACGGATTTATGCGGTGGGCGGCGATGTAAGCGGGGATTTCAACGAGCTCAGCCTCAAGCTGCCGAAATCCGCGCGTGTTCGTGCAGGTCGGGATGTCGTCGATCTGGGTTTGGACATCCAGCACGTCGACGCGTCCGATATCAGCCGGATCGAAGCGGGCCGGGATATTCGCTTCGAGCGAGGCGAGAGCCGGACGCCGAATGCGCTGGTCTGGATCGGCGGCCCAGGTAGGCTGGAGGTGACCGCAGGGCGCGATATCGACCTGGGGACATCGGCTGGCATCGCCAGTCGCGGCGAACTCGACAATTCCGCGCTGCCGGCTGGCGGTGCGGATATCCATATCGCGGCAGGCGTCGGCGCCGGCGGCATCGACTATGCCGGAACGGTGGATCGGGTGGCGGCGAAACTCGAGGCGGGCAACCCGGATGACACGACACTGTGGCTGGCCCGTTGGCTCACGGGGAACGAGGACCTGACCGAGGTTGACGCACTGTCGGCCGTGCAAGCCGTGGANNTGGACGCGCGGGATGCGGAAGGCCAGCGCGACAGCGTCCGCGCGCTGATTCTTGCTGCGCTGCGTACGACCGGGCGTGACTCCCTGCAGCCGGACAGCGCGTATGCCGCGGACTATGTCCGGGGCTATGCGGCGCTGGAACTGGTTTTCCCGGGGATCGGGGACACGGGTAGCGGCAACCCCTACGAGGGGAGCGTCAATCTTTTCGCCAGCCGCATCNNGACCGACATGACGAAGGTCACAAATCCCAAGGACAAGAGCGCGCTGGGCATGGTGACAGTGGAAGCAGGCGCGATACGCGGGTTTGCGCGCGACGACGTGCTGGTGAACCAGTCGCGCATTCTGACAGTCGGCGGCGGCGACATCCTGCTGTGGTCGAGCGAAGGTGACATCGACGCGGGCAAGGGCAAGAAAACCGCGGCGACCGTTCCCCCGCCGATCATCAAGGTCGACAAGGATGGCAACGTCACGCTGGAATTGCAGGGCGCGGCCACCGGTAGCGGCATCGGCGCGCTGACGCCGGTGGCAGGCACCGCCGGCGACGTCGACCTCATCGCCCCCAGGGGCACGGTCAACGCCGGCGACGCCGGTATCCGCGCGGGCAATCTCAATATCGCGGCGCAGGTGGTGCTGGGGGCGGACAACATCTCGGTGTCGGGCTCCTCAGCCGGCACGCCGGTGGCCGACACCAGCGCGGTGACGGCGGCGGCGTCCGGCAACAGCAACGCGGGGGGCGACGTCTCGTCGACCACCGCCGCCTTGTCGCAGAACCTGGCCGACGCGGCGCGCGCGGCGGAAGAGTTGAAGAATGCGTTCAAGCCGACTTTCATCACCGCCGAGGTGATCGGACACGGCGATTGCGACAGCAGCCGTCAAAATTGCCAATGAGCCGTTCGGCTCACGCCTGTCGGCCTGTATGAAGCATTCGCCTTACATCCGCCTGGCAGCGGACGTTTCACAGGTCGACGCTCGCAATCTTCATCCAGTCGCCTTCGGCACTGTCGGAGATCGTGAATCCGCATCCGCGGACGAACTCGAGCATGTCGCGATTGCTCGCGAGGATGCGCCCGACCATCCTCTGCAAACCCTGGCTTTTCGCACTATTGAAGAGTGCGTTCATCAGTCGATGGCCGACGCCGTGGTGGCTCGATCTGTCGGCGACGACGATGACAAACTCGCAGCTTGAACGGTCGGGCTGGATCACGTAGCGAGCGGAGCCGACGACCTGCTCGCCGGTATCTCCCGTCGTCAGCACGACGAGATGCAGGCCCTCGTCATCGCGCAACTGGCAGACTCGCAGAGATTCGTCGAGCCCCGGGTCGTAGTCGCCCTGCCCGAAACGGAAGTAGCGTGCCGAGACGGACAGGTTCCTGACGAACGCAATGAGGTTTTCGGCATCGGAGTCGTTCAGTCGACGCAATGTCAGGACGGAACCGTCTTCCGTCTTCCAGACTTCAGGAAAAACCACGATTTTTTCCTCCTCACAGGGCTCGGCAGGGGAAACAACCCTATCCCAAGCGGATGACGAATTATCAGCGATAAAAGAACCGGCAGATGCCGGCATGGCCCGATCGGGCCATGCCGGCGTCCATGGCATGTCATTGCCGGTCCGCATAATCGGGCGCTTGCCAGATTCCGGTTGAAGACCCATGCGCGTCCTTGCTGTTGCGATTGCCCTGCTGCTCTCCCTGTTTTCCGCGACCAGCCACGCCTGGTGGAACGAGGACTGGTCGGCGCGCAAGAACATCACGCTGACCAACCCGGCGGGCGAGGTCGCCGATGCGCCGGTGCTGGTCCGTCTGCATACCGGCAATTTCGATTTCCTGTCGGCCAACGAGGACGGCAGCGACCTGCGTGTGGTGGCGGGCGACGACGCCACCGAACTCAAGTTCCACATCGAGAAGTGGGACGGCATCAATCAGCTGGCGCTGGTGTGGGTGAAGCTGCCGAAGCTTGCGGCGCAGACCGAGGCCTGGTTGTACTTCGGCAATCCCGAAGCGGTGGCCGCGTCTGATCCCAAAGGCACCTACGATGCGGCGAGCGCGGTGTTCCATTTCAACGAGCTGGCCGGCAATCCGGCCGACAGCGGCCCCAACGGGCTGAACGCCACGACGTTCAACGGCACGCGCATCGCCGCCTCGTTTGCCAACGGCGGCGCCAAGTTCGATGCGACGCAAAGCCTGACGCTTCCGGCCATGTCGGCCAACGGCGGCTGGAGCGCGTCGATGTGGCTGAAGCCTGCCGCCCTCGACGGCAGCCTGATGCAGGCCGGCGGTCTCTCCGCCGCGCTGGCGGGCGGNNCCGGCGCAGCGAGCGTGACGGCCGCCGTTCCGCTCGCGGACGGCAAATGGCAGCACGTGGCCGTGGTCATCGAGGCGGACGTGCTCAAGCTCTATATCGACGGCAAGCCGGCGGGCGAGACGGCCGGCGCGGTCGTGCCTTCGGGCCCGCTGACGGTGGGCAACGGCTACAGCGGCGANNTGTTCCAGGCGCTCACGCTCGACGGCTGGATCGCCATCGGCGTGCTTGCCGTGATGCTGGTGATCGCGGTATGGGTGATGATCGCGAAGGCGGCGTACGTGAACAAGGTGGACAAAGCCAACCGCGACTTTCTCGACCAGTTCCGTGAATTGTCGTCCGACCTCGGCGCGCTCGACAGGTCGAGCCAGCTGGCGGACGCGTTCCGGCATTCCTCGCTCTACCGGCTCTATCACATTGCCTCGCTGGAGCTGTCGCACCGCTTCAAGGACACCGACGCCAGCCATCTGAGCGACACCGACAAGAACCTGACGCCGCAGGCCCTGGACTCGATTCGCGCCAGTCTCGACACCGGCCTGGTGCGCGAATCGGGTCTGCTGAATCGCCTGATGGTGCTGCTCACCATCGCGATCTCGGGCGGCCCGTTCATCGGCCTTTTGGGCACGGTGCTGGGGGTGATGATCACCTTCGCGGTCATCGCCGCCTCCGGCGACGTCAACGTCAACGCCATCGCCCCGGGCATCGCGGCGGCGCTGATGGCGACAGCTGCGGGCATGGCCGTCGCGATCCCGGCGCTGTTCGGCTACAACTATCTGAACTCGCGCATCAAGACCATCACGTCGGACATGCGGGTGTTCATCGACGAGCTGGTCACCAAGCTCGCCGAGAACTATTCGCGCTGAGGAGCCCATCATGGCCAGCGCGCACGACGACAACGAACCCTACGACGAAATCAACATCACGCCGATGCTCGATCTGGCGTACGTGCTGCTCGTCATCTTCATCATCATGACCACGGCTTCGGTGCAAGGCATCAAGGTCAATCTGCCCAAGGCGAGCGACACCCCGAGCCTGGCCAAGCCCAAGACCAAGGCGATCACGATTTCCGATACCGGCCAAGTCTACCTCGACACCTATCCGGTGACGCTCGATGAGTTGCGCACCCAGTTGACCGCCGCCAAGGCCGCCGTGCCCGACCTGCCGGTGGTGGTCAAGGGCGATACCGTGGTGCAGTACGGCAAGGTGATGGAAGTGCTCGACCTGCTGGGGCAGGTGGGCATCACGCAGATGGGTCTGGTGACCCAGAAGCTCGCGAAATAGGCATGGAGGGCGACCGCAAACCGGCCTGGGTGCGCTGGGGTGGGGTGGTGGCGGGCCTGGTCGCCGCCGTGCTCCTCGCGCTATGGCTGAAGGACATGCTGACCCCGAAGGGTCCGCTGCAAAAAATGAAAGTGCAGCAGATCACCCTGGTGAAGCCGCCGCCTCCGCCGCCTCCGCCCCCGNNATGCGGGCGGCATGGCGACCGACATCGCGCGCGGTGTGCCGACGCTGCCGGGGAGCGGTGGCCGCGGCAATCCCTGGGCCTGGTACGACGCCCTGGTGAACGACGCGGTGAACTCGGCGGTCCAGGCGGCGCTGGGGCGCGAGAAGGCGCTGAAGAACAAGAACTACAAGGTGATCGTGAAGGTGTGGATAGACGGCGGCGGGCAGGTGACGCGCGCCGCCCTGGTGGACAGCACCGGCGATGCCCATGCGGACGAAGTGCTGAAGGAGGCGTTGAAAGGGATGCGCGCGCTGCGCGACAGTCCGCCGGCAGACATGCCGCAACCAATGAAAATCCGCGTGATTTCACGCGCCTGAGTGTGAACAAGCCGAGAACGATCAAGAGAACGGGTATGACGATACGAAAGAGATGGGTGGCGCTGGCGGTGGCAGCGGCGTGTTCGGGCAGCGCGTGGGCGACGCCCGACGACGAGCGCGCGAAAGTCGAGTTGCTGCACGAAACCACGCTGAGCCTGATCCAGCTTCTGGTGGAGCAGGGCGTGCTGAAGCAGGAAGCGGCCGACGCGATGCTGAAGAAGGCTCAACAACAAGCTGCCGAGAAAACCGAGCAGGCGAAGGCGGCCGAGGCGGAAGCCGGCAAGCCTGAGACAGGCAAGGACGTGGTGCGCGTGGTATACGTGCCCGAGCACGTCAAGCGCGAAATCCGCGAGCAGGTGCGCCAGGAAGTGGTGGCGCAGGCCAAGCTGGAGCGTTGGGGCGACGTCAACGCGGTGCCGGAGTGGCTGGATCGGTTGAAGTGGGAGGGCGATATCAGGCTGCGTTACCAGGGTGACCTGTACGCCGACGGCAATGCGCCGGAAACGGCATTCCAGGCCATCGGACAGAACGTGAGCAATACGCTGGAAGACCGCCACCGTGAACGCGTTCGGCTGCGCCTGGGACTGAACGCCAACGTCGCCGCCGGCGTCGACGCCGGCATCCGAATCACCACCGGCAATACCTCCGACCCGGTCTCGACCAACCAGACGCTCGGCAACTACGACAACAAATACAGCCTGGCGCTCGACCGTGCCTTCCTCAAGCTGCGGCCGATTGACGACCTCACCCTGTGGGGTGGACGCATCCCCAATCCCTTCTTCTCCACCGACCTGGTGTGGGACGACGATCTCAATTTCGAGGGTGCGGCGGTGAGCTATGCCCCGGGCGCGCAGGAGCCGCAGCGCGTATTCAAGCCTTTCGTTACCGCAGGCGCATTCCCGCTCCAGGAGATCGAGGAAAAGGCGGGGGTCGCAGCGCGCGACAAGTGGCTGTATGCGGCTCAGGCCGGGCTCGAATGGGTACCGACAACACGTGCGCGCTTCAAGCTCGGCGCGGGATATTACCAATACCGGAATGTGGCGGGCGTACCGAATCCCTCGCCCACGACCACCGGCCTNNCAATTCCGCCAGAAGGGCAACTCCCTGTTCGCGATCGATACCGACGCGAATAACAACGGTACGCAGGATGACCCGGTCTACGGCCTGGCACCTGACTACCGCATCGCCAACCTCACCCTGGTTGCCGATTTCGCCGAGTTCTTCCCCATCCACATCATCGGCAGCTTCGACTGGGCGCGCAACGTCGGCTTCGACCAGGGCGCTATCCTGGCGCGCACCGGGCAGAACATCGAGCCGGAAACCGACGGCTACCAGGTCAAGCTGACCGTCGGGCATCCGAAATTCAATTACATCGACGACCACGAATGGCAGGCCTTTGTCGGCTACCGCTACCTCGAACGCGACGCGGTGCTCGACGCCTTCACCGATTCGGACTTCCACCTGGGCGGCACCAACGCCAAAGGCTTCATGATCGGTGGCTCTTACGCACTGTACAAGAACACCTGGCTGTCGGCGCGCTGGATGTCGTCCGACGAGATCAGCGGCCTGCCGCTTTCCATCGACGTGTTCCAGCTCGACCTCAATGCCAGGTTCTAAATTCTTTCTCCTGCTGCTGGCGCTGGCGCCGGCAGTCTGCGCCGGCCAGCCGTTGGGCGACAGCGAGCTGGGCTGGCTAGTGCGGGAATCCGACGAGCGCCCGCCGCGCGAGGCCCGCTTGCGGCCGCCGCCCGAGCGTTTCGCGGCGATTTCGGCGGACGGCAATTTCGTGCTCCCGCGCGAACAGCGCGGCGACGAGGCGAAGCTGATGGAGGCCGCGCGGCGAAGCGACATCGAGGCGGTGCGCGCGCTGTTGAAGCAGGGCGCCAGCCCGAATATCGGCGATTACTGGCGCGACGCGCCGCTCATGGAGGCGGTACGCCAGGACAATCTTGAACTCGCCCAGATCCTGCTCGATGCCGGCGCCGTGCCCAACATCAAGGGCCGCGGTTACACGCCGCTGGGCCTGGCGGCGAAGAACGGCAACGCGCGCCTGGTCGAGATGCTGCTGCGCGCCGGCGCCGACCCGGACCGCAAGAGCGACGACGGCGATACGCCGCTGCATGCCGCGGCGCTGATGGGGCACCCCGCTGTGATTTCAGTGCTGGCCCGTACGAAGCCGGATCTGCGGCTGTTCNNGCGCTTGTCTCCGCTCGCGGTGGCCGCGGCGAACGGCCAGTACGAGGCTGCGTCCGCCCTGGCAAAGGCCGGTGCGCCGCTCGACTGGGGCGACAGGAAATTCCATCCGCCGTTATGGTGGGCATTTTCGGTCGGCGACCTGGAGATGGCGCGTCTGCTGCTCAAACTGGGTGCGGCGCCTGGCCAGTTGCCGGTAGGGAGTCTGTAATGATGCGAACGATCCTGATTTTTGCCGTGGCGGCCACGATGGCCGTACCGGCGTGGGCGGCCAACGAAAGCCGAGAAAAGCAGATGCTGCGCCGCATGCAGCAGCAGGTGCAGCAGCTCGACCAGGCGCGTGCGCAGGCCGAGCAGGACAAGGCGGCTGCGCTGGCCGACAAGGAGACGCTGGAACGCGAGGCCAGCCAGTTGCGCGCTGAAAGTGGCGCAGCCAAACGCGAACGTGCGGCGCGCGGCCGGCTGGAGCGCGAATTGACCGCGGTGCGTGCCGAACTGGACGCGCTGAAAGCGAAACTGGCCGAGACCGAAAAACAGCTGGCCGACAGCCAGGCCCAGCAGCGAACCACCTCGCAGACGCTGGCGCAGACCGAGTCAGCGAAAAAACAGTCCGAATCCCAGCTGGCCGGCACGCGTCAGGATCTGAAGCAATGCCAGACCCATAATGGCCAGCTCTATGGCCTGGGACGCGAGATGATGGACAAGTATCGCGACAAGACCTGCCAGGATGCGCTGGCCCAGGCCGAGCCCTTCACGGGCCTGAAAAAGGTCGAAGTGGAAAACCTGCTGGAAGCCTGGCGTGACAAGCTGGACCGTGAAAGGCTCCGTGTAGCCGAGCAACCCTGATCGGGCATGCGGACGCGGCATGGGCCGAACGGATCATGGCCGGGATACTTCAGATGATGAAAAAAGTCATCGACAGCGTACAGAATGCATGCTGTCCGGGCGCAGGGCATGCGCAACGATTTTTCCTCTGGTAGTACGGCTGGGCGGGGTGTCACAACCCCGCTCTTTTTTATTCTCCGATCCGCCAGCCAGGGTTTGGCTGTGCCAGAACGCAAAAACCGGGTACGAGGTACCCGGTTTTTTTCTGCTTGCGACTAAGTCGAACTCAGCCGATGGTGGCTTCGGCGCTGTTCTTGTCGCCCTTGTTGTCGACCCAGCTGACGACGACCTTGTCGCCGGCCTTCGGGCCCTTGACCTTGAAGCCGAGGTAGGGGTTCTTCGACACTGCGCCGCCGATGTTGGCGTTCAGCACGGGCGCGCCGTTGACCGTGGCGGTCACTTCCTGGATGAAGTGGGCGGGGACCAGCTGGCCGGTCTTCGCATCTTTGCGGGTTCCGGTTTCCATCGGGTGGTTCATCAACACTTTGACGTCGGCGACGTCGCCTGCCATGGTGGCACGGATACGCATGGGTTGGGCCATTTGGCTTTCCTTTCCTGAATATTGAACGTTGGGGGCGTAAGGGGGCGGATTAACCGCCGCAGCCGCCGATGGTGACTTTCACTTCCTTGGCCGCCGTGTAGGACTTGCCGCCGGCATTGACGACGGCACGGACCAGCGAGGTCGAGCCCATCTTGATGCGGGTGGAAATGAAGCCCTGGGCGCCGCCGGACAGGTCGAAGGTGCCAACCAGGGGGCTGGCGTTCTTCTCGGCCAGGATGGCGATGCTGGTGATGCCGGCGATGCCGCTGGTCACTTCCACCGGAACGACCGCGCCGTTCTCGGCGATGTCGGGGGCCTTGATGGTGATGTCCTTGCTGTCGGCCGGGCTGGTTGCACCGATGCCTTTCATCGCGTCGCCGACGCTCTTGGCCTCGAAGGCGGCCTTGTTCCAGGCGGCCATCGCCTGGGTGGGCTTGAGCAGGCCGGCTGCCACGGCAACCGCCACAGCGCCCGCGCCAGCAGCGCCTTTCAGTACGTTTCTACGAAGTGCATTCATGGGGCATATCTCCT
>DONB01000266.1 GCA_003510325.1 Thiobacillus sp.
GTCATGTGCGCCACAAAGCATTCCAGGTGGCGTTCGCCCTGGGTGAACGTCGCGCAGTCGAACGTTTGCGCTGCGGCACGCAATGCCGCAGAAAACGTCCCAAAATCGGCGATGCCTTCGTAAATCTCCATCCACATGGCCGCATTGTCGCAGCGGTTCAGCCGTCGCGGCGCCGCGACGCAATACGGCGCCATCGCGTTCAGCAGCGCATCGACCCGGTCAGCGGCCAGCTGCATTTGCGCGGGATCGATGCGGTAATACACGTAGACGGACTTCACTATTCGGGGAGCGTGTAGGGTAGCGGCCTGAGGCTCAGCGCGGCGCCGTCGGATGCCTTCAGGTGCAGGATCTGGGTGGCCGCGCTTTCGACCTGCGCCACCGCCAGCACATCGAAGCCGCCGGCCGGTGCCGGCGCGGCATTGACCACGGTGCCGGTGGCCTGGCCCTCGATGTCGGCACTGTACAGGCTGTCGCCCGGCGCGGCTTCGGCATCGACATGCGCGAGGAACATGCGGCGCTTGAGCTTGCCGAGGTACTGGCTGCGCGCGACGATTTCCTGGCCGGGATAGCAGCCCTTCTGGAAACTGACGCCGCCGATGACTTCGAGGTTGACCATCTGCGGCACGAACTGCTCCTGGGTGGCCGCAACGATCATCGGGATGCCGGCGTTGAGCCTGAGCCAGTCCCACACCGGGGCGCCGACCGGAGTGGCCGTCTGGCGCAGCGTCTGCCACACGGCAGCAGCGCGCTCGGGTGCGATCGACAGCACGAACTTGTCGGCGCCCACCCGCACCACAAATCCGGAGTCGCCGGCGACCGTGCGCATCGCAGCGTCCGGAACGGCTCCCATGGCAGCACCGACCGCCGCGGCCGCCTGCGGGCCGGCGACCACCAGCCGCACGCTTTCGTCGCTGGCGTCGCGTCCCTGCGCCTTGGCGCGCAGGATGAACATGGATAGCCGCTTCAGCACGCTGGGCAGGATGTCGCCCGAAAGCTGGAGGCAATAATCCTCGCCCTGTCGCCACAGCAAAAAATTGCCGAGCAGGCGCCCCTTGGGGCTGCAGTAGCCATTCCACTGGGCAGCGTCGGCATGCAGGCTGCGCACGTCGTTGGTAAGCTGACCCTGCAGAAAGCTGGCAGCCTCGTCGCCGCGGAAGGCGATGACGCCGAGCTGCGACAGATCCGCCACAATGGTGCCGTCTGCGGCGGCGGCACGTTCGGCCGCAGGGTTGCCGTAGTGCAGCACGGCGTTGCCTTCGAGAGCCGCGCCTTGGGATTGCAGAAAGGTTTTCCAGGACTCGATCACGGTACGTTCCAGTCTTAAAGGGGTGCGATGAAGCTCAAAAGTGTACACGTTGATGCGCGAGATTGAACTCAAGCCCTCACGCCGATTGGGGCTGTTGCTGCCGGGCATGGCGGCGCTGGCGCTGGTTGCCGTGTATCTTGCCGCCTTGCCGGGTGCTGTCCGGCTGGCGCTCGGCATGGCCGTGGCCGTCTTGGGTGTGTGGGGTTGGCGGCGGGTGATGCGGCCGGCCAGGTTGCGCATTGCCGCGGACGGTCGGCTGCAGTGCCTGGACGACACCGCCGAATGGCGCGATGCCGAGGTGCTGGGCGACAGTTTTGTTTCGACCGGCTTGATCGTGTTGCGCTATCGCACGTCGGACTGCCCGGTTCGGGCCCTGACGCTGCTGCCCGATTGCGCGGGCGCCGACGACCTGCGCCGCCTCAGGGTGTCGCTTCGCTGGGCGCGCCGCACACGCTCGGACACAACAGCCCCGGACGCGGGTTGAGCACGGTGTTGCCGGCGATCGGCAAGGTGTCGGGGTAATCGCGGCTGTAGTGCAGACCGCGGCTTTCCTGCCGCAGCTGGGCCGAGCGCACGATGAGGTCGGCGCTTTGCACCAAGTTGCGCAGCTCGATCAGGTCGTTGGACACCCTGAAATTCCGGTAGAACTCGTCGATTTCGGCGCGCAGCAGGCGGATGCGGTGCGACGCGCGCGTCAGCCGCTTGTTGGTGCGCACGATGCCGACGTAGTCCCACATGAAGCGGCGCAATTCGTCCCAGTTGTGCGAGATCACCACCTCTTCGTCCGGGTCGGTGACGCGCGAAGCGTCCCACAGTGGCAGATCGAGCGCTGGGGCGGGCGGGGTAGCCAAAATGTCGGCGGCGGCAGCGTGGCCGAACACCAGGCATTCGAGCAGCGAGTTGGAGGCCAGCCGGTTGGCGCCGTGCAGGCCGGTGNNCGAGTTCGAGGCAGCGGCGGTGGATCGTGGGAAAGTGTTCCTTTACGAAGTCGGCCGGCTTGTGGCTGATGTCGAGGTAGACGCAGTCGATGCCGCGCTTTTTCATCTCGAAGTCGATCGCGCGCGCCACCACGTCGCGCGGCGCGAGTTCGGCGCGCTCGTCGTGATATTGCATGAAACGGCTGCCGTCGGGCAGCAGCAGATGGCCGCCTTCGCCGCGCACCGCCTCGGTGATCAGGAAGGACTTGGCATGCGGGTGGTACAGACAGGTCGGGTGGAACTGCACGAATTCCAGGTTGGCCACCCGGCAGCCGGCGCGCCACGCCATGGCGATGCCGTCGCCTGTAGAGGTGTCGGGGTTGGTCGTGTAGAGATAGACCTTGCCGGCGCCGCCGGTGGCCAGCACGGTATGGCCGGCGGCGAAGGTCTCGACCTCGCCGGTGTCTTTGTTCAGCGCGTAGGCGCCGTGGATTTGCCGCTCCTGGCCGCCGGCGCGCTTGCCGGAAATGAGGTCGATGGCGACATGCTTCTCGAAGGTGTCGATGTTGGGATGCGCGCGGACGCGGTCGAGCAGGCTGGTCTGCACCGCGTGGCCGGTGGCGTCGGCCGCGTGCACGACGCGGCGCCTTGAATGCCCGCCTTCGCGTGCCAGATGCAGGCCGCCCGGCGCCTGCGGATCGGGGGTGAACGCGACGCCGTTGGCGGTCAACCAGGCGATCATTTCGCGCGCCTGGCTGGCCACCAGCCGGGTGACGGCCTCGTCGCACAGGCCGGCGCCGGCGACCAGGGTATCGTGCACATGCGCCTCGATCGAGTCGCCGTTGTCGACGGCGGCCGCAATCCCGCCCTGCGCCCAGTCGCTGGCGCCGTCGGTCATCTGGCGTTTGGTGACAATGGCGACGCGGCGCTGGTCGGCGAGCTTGAGCGCGGTGGTCAGCGCGGCGAGGCCGCTGCCGAGGATGAGGACGTCGTATCTGTGCATGATGGCCGGAGGATGATAGCAGGCTTGGGCCCTGTCCGAATAACCCTGTTCGAGGTGAACTTTTTTCCCGCGAGCGGCTCCCATACGCAGGAAGATGCGGTCACGTATACTTTCCTTACAAACAAAAAGCAGCAGGGAGATATGTCGGACCGCGAACTGGATCAGGTGTTGGTCGAACGCGCCCAGCAGGGCGACAAGCGTGCGTTCGAGCTGCTGGTGATGAAGTATCACCGCAAGCTCGGGCGGCTCTTGTCGCGCATGGTGCGAGATGCGGCAGAGGTGGAAGATATCACGCAGGAAGCCTTCATCAAGGCGTATCGGGCTTTGCCCGGATTCCGTGGCGAGAGCGCGTTCTACACCTGGCTGTATCGAATCGCCGTCAACACCGCCAAGAACTATCTGGTGGCGCACAAGCGCATGCCGGTGTCGAGCGACGTGCAGGCGGAAGATGCGGAGAATTACGAGGAAGGCGACATGCTGCGCGATATCGCGACGCCGGAAGCGGAACTCCAGACCAAGCAGATCGCCAAAGCTGTCAATGAGGCGGTCGATGCGCTGCCCGAGGAATTGCGGACGGCCATCACGCTGCGCGAAATCGAAGGCATGAGCTACGAGGAAATCGCGCAGATGATGGACTGTCCGATCGGCACCGTGCGTTCGCGGATCTTCCGCGCGCGCGAAGCCATTGCAGAAAAGATACGCCCGATGCTGGGCACCAGTCAGGATAAAAGGTGGTAATCATGTCAGCTCTTCGCAAATCCGACCCCCATTCCCAGGCTCAAGAGACCGACAGCTGGCAGCAGATGCTGTCGGCCGCGTTGGACGGCGAATCGCCGCGCGACGAAACCGAGGTCTGCGTCACTGCGCTGAAGCGGGATGAGGCCCTGAGGCAAGCCTGGTCGGAATATCATTTGATCGGCGACCTGATGCGCGGTGTGGCGCCGGCACAGGACGACTTCATGGCGCGCTTCTCGGCCCAGCTGGCCAACGAGCCGACGGTGCTCGCGCCGCGCCGCAGCGTGTGGCCGCAACGGGTCGCGGTGGCCTCGTTTGCCTCGCTTGCGGTATGGGGCGCGGTCTCGCTGACCGGCCTGCTCTCCGATACGCAGGCCCCGGCCCCGATGGCGGTGGCCCCGGGTTTCCAGCAGGCCGCGCTGGAAACGGACCCCGCGCGCGACGACAACCGATACGTCCCCTATATGGTGGCGCACCAGGAATTTGCGCCGATGGCTGTGGCGTCGCCCTACCAGCGTGCCATGGCGGTTGCGGTGGAGCCCCGTTGATGCGGGCGGGGGCTGTCTGGCTGCAAAGCCGATGGGTTTTCGGGATTGCCAGCCTGGTGCTGCTGTCGGGCATGGCGCGCGCAGACGCCGCGCTCGATTGGCTCAACCGTGCCGCCGCCGCCGCCAAACAACAGAATTACAGCGGTGTCTATGTGTATCACCACGGCGAACACGTCGAAGTGATGCGCGTGATGCATCGCACCGACGCGAACGGCGAACTGGAAAAAGTCGAGGTGCTGGATGGCATGCCGCGCCAGTTTCTGCGTGTCAACAACGACGTGTACTGCCATTTGCCGGATGGCAAGCATGTGCGGCTGGAGCGCAATACCCTGCGTCGTTTCTTCCCGGCCCTGCTTCCCGCGCAGCCGGCTGGCCTGCTTGATTATTACGAGGCCAAACTCGGCGGAACCGAGCGCGTGGCAGGGCGCCTCTGCCAGGTGGTGATGCTGGAGCCGCGCGACGGCTATCGCCATGCATTCAGCCTGTGGCTGGACAAGCAGACCGGGCTGCCGCTCAAATCGCGCAGCGTCAACAGCAACGGCAGTGTCGTATCGATGTTCGTGTTTTCCGAAATCCAGATTGGCAAGGCGCCTGCCGCCCAGTTGTTCCGTAACGATCTGGCCGGCAAGCAGATCCAGAATGCCAGCCTCGACAAGCCAACTGGCGTGGCCTGGAGCGTGACACCGCCGCCGGGCTTCGTGCAGGTGCAGGAGGCGGTCCGTTCGCTTCCGGGCAAGGAGGCACCCGTCACCCATCTGGTATTTTCGGATGGCCTGAGCGCGATGTCGATGTTCGTCGAACCGGTTAATGCGCAGGTGCAACGCCTGCAGGGTTTGTCGGCCGAGGGGGCGATCGGGGTGTATGCGCGCGAGACCAACGGCTATACCGTGACGACTCTGGGCGAAGTGCCGAGCATTACGCTGATCGAGACCGGCAACTCGGTGAAAATGAAGTAGACCCTGCCATGCTGGAACAAACGGCCGAAGTCGTCAAAGCCGCAGCAGACGGCATCTGGGTCAAGGCGGTCGAGCCCGCGGGTTGCGGAACCTGCGGCGGCCAGGGCTGCTCGTCGCGCCGCATCGCCGAACTGTTCCAGCGTACCCCTCGTCACTTTCTGGTCGACTGCGATTTGTCGCTGTCGCCGGGCGATCGCGTCGTCGTCGGCATTGTCCGCGGCAGTGTGCTCAGGAGTGCGTGGCGGGCCTATGGCCTGCCCTTGGCGTTAATGCTGGCAGGGGCCTTGCTGGCGCAGGCCGTGTGGCCGGGCGACGGCCCGGCACTTGCCGGCATGCTGCTCGGCGGCGTGGCCGGCTGGCTGGCCGCACGCGGCGTGCGGACGGCACGTCCGGTGGTGCTCAGACGCGAAAACGATACCCTGTTTCACATGAAGAAAGGATGATCATGATGAGAAAGGCTTTGGCTGCAACAGCGCTGGTATTTGCCTTGTCGGTACCGGCGGCGGCAAAGGAAGTGGTGGATGTGGCTGACCTGGTCGAAACGCACGGGCCGGCGGTGGTCAATATCAGCACCACCAAGCTGGTCAAGCGCGGCGCCGAAGGCTTTCCTTTCCAGATGCCCGAAGAAGAGGACATGCAGGAGTTTTTCCGCCGCTTCTTTCCGGGCGGGTCGGGCGGCCCCATGCAGGAAATTCCCGCGCGCGGCGCCGGCTCCGGCTTCATCGTCAGCAGCGACGGTTACATCCTGACCAACGCCCATGTGGTCAAAGGAGCCGACGAGGTCGTCGTCAAGCTGATCGACAAGCGCACGTTCAACGCGAAAGTGGTCGGCGCCGACAGCCGCACCGATGTCGCGGTGATCAAGATCACCGCCAGCAACCTGCCTGCGGTCAAGCTGGGCGACCCGGCCAGGCTGCGGGTCGGCGAAGCGGTGGCCGCGATCGGCTCGCCGTTCGGCTTCGAGAACTCGGTGACCGCCGGCATTGTCTCGGCGAAGGGACGCTCGCTGCCGTCGGAGAGCTATGTGCCTTACATCCAGACCGACGTGCCGATCAATCCCGGCAACTCCGGCGGGCCGTTGTTCAACATGAGGGGCGAAGTGATCGGCATCAACTCGCAGATCTAC
>DONB01000263.1 GCA_003510325.1 Thiobacillus sp.
CCCGTGGCTGCTGCGCAAGGCGCAAGGCCTCTACACGCCGCTGCTCGGGCGCGCGCTGGCACGTCCGAAACTCGTGTATGTGACGGCCGGGATGCTGATGCTGGCGGCGGTCGGCGTCTATCCCCTGATCGGCAAAACCTTCATGCCGGTGATGGACGAGGGCGACATCCTGGTGCAGCTGGAAAAGCTGCCGTCGATCAGCCTCGAAGAATCGGTTGCGCAGGATCTGCGGGTGCAGCAGGCGTTGCTGAAGAACGTGCCGGAAATCCGCCGCATCGTCGCGCGCGCCGGTGCCGACGAACTGGGGCTCGATCCGATGAGCCTCAACGACACCGATTCCTTCCTCGTGCTCAAACCGATGGCCGAGTGGCGCAAACCGGACAAGGAATGGCTGACAAATGAAATCCGTGCGGTGGTCGACGGTTTCCCAGGCATCGCCTACAACTTCACCCAGCCGATCGACATGCGGGTGTCGGAAATGCTCACCGGTTCGCGCGGCGACGTCGCGATCAAGATTTTCGGCCCCGATCTCGCCACGCTCAACCGGCTGGCCGGCGAGATCTTCAGCGTGGTCGAGACGATCCCCGGCGCGTCGGACGTCTACACCCAGCAGAACGAGGGCGTGCAGTATCTGCAGGCGGAAATCGATCGCGATGCGGCCGGCCGCTTTGGCCTCAGTGCCGACGACATCGCCCTGCTGCTGCGCACGCAGCTCGAAGGCGAGATCATCGGCACGATCCAGCAGCAGGGGCGGCGGGTGCCGCTGCAGCTGCGCGGACCCCAAGGCCTGCGCGAGTCGCCGGACGCGTTGCAGGCGATTCGGCTGACGCTGGCGGACGGCCGCGAAATCAGCCTCGACCAGGTGGCGCAGCTCAAGCGCACCAACGGCCCGGTCGCGGTGAAGCGGGAGAACGCCGCGCGCTTCACCGTGGTGCAGAGCAACGTCGCCGGGCGCGATCTGGTGAGCTTCGTCACTGACGCGCAGGCCGCGGTGGCTGCGCAGGTGAAGCTGCCGCCCGGCTACAGCGTCGCCTGGGGCGGACAGTTCGAAAACCAGCAGCGTGCCGCGCAACGCCTGATGATCGTGGTGCCGGTGGCGCTGCTGCTGATCGGCTTCCTGCTTTACGTCACCTTCGGCGATGCGCGTCAGGCGCTGCTGGTGATGATGAACGTGCCGCTGGCGCTGATCGGCGGCATCTTCGCGCTGGCGGCGTCGGGCGAGTACCTGTCGGTGCCGGCATCGGTCGGCTTCATCGCGCTCTTGGGCATCGCGGTGCTGAACGGCGTGGTGCTGGTCAGCCATTTCAACCAGCTGCGCAATCAGGGCCTGCGGGGCGACGCCGTCGTGCGGGAGGGCTCGCTGCGCCGTCTGCGCCCGGTGCTGATGACCGCGAGCATCGCCGCCTTCGGCCTGGTGCCGCTCTTGTTCGCCAGCGGCCCCGGCTCCGAAATCCAGCGCCCGCTCGCCATCGTCGTCATCGGCGGCCTGGTCAGCGCCACCCTGCTGACGCTGGTGGTGCTGCCGCTGCTGTATCGCCAATTCATTCTGAAAGGAGAACGTGCATGAATGCCGTTCACAGCCTGGCCTTTGCACTGGCGCTGGCGTTTGCCGCTCCCGTGCACGCCGATTATTTACCTGACCCTGCAGCCGCCGAAGCCGCGCTATGGGCGTCGCCCACGGTGGCCCAGGCGCGCGGCGAGTTCGCTGCGCAAACGCTGAAAAGCCAGGGCCTGCAGCATGGGCATGCGGAATGGGCGGTGAGCGCGGATGTCGCGCAGCGCCGGATCCAGACCCCCCTGCGCGAATCCCAGGCCGAGTGGGGCGTGGCGCTGTCGCGCCCGCTGCGGCTGCCGGCAGTGGCCGCAGCCGAACGCACCCTTGCCAGCGCGCTGACGGCGCATGCCGAGGCGAATCTCGGCGAAGCCTTGCACGAAAGCGGGCGACAGCTGCTGGCGCTGTGGTTCGACTGGCTGAACGAAGCCAGTCAAACGCAGATGTGGCAGGCGCAACTGCAGCTGGCCGAACAGCAGCTGGATGCCGTGAGCGCGCGGATCCGGCTCGGCGAAGCGCCGCGCGCCGAACGCGTCAATGCCGAAGCCGCGCTGGCCCAAATCCGTCTGCAGCAGCAGCAGGCCGGCCTGCGCATGCAGCAGGCGCAGAGCCGCCTGCTGGCGCAGTTTCCCGCCCTGCCGTTGCCGCCGGATCGAGGGCTGCCGCAGCCGGTGCCGCCCGCCGGATCGGCGGATGCGTATGTCGACGCCGTACTGGAACACAACCACGAGCTGGCGCGCGCGCGCCGTCAGGCCGACGTGCTGCAGGCCGAAGCGCGGCAGCTGGCGAAGCGGCGCAACGCCGACCCCAGTGTGGGCGTGTTCTACAAGAACGAGGCGGGTGGCGACGAACATGTGCTGGGCCTCAACGTCGGCCTGACCCTGCCCGGCGCAGCGCGGCGCTACAACCAGCAGGCGGCGCAANNCGGGCCGATTTCGAGGCGGCGACGGCGCAGGCCGCCAACTGGCAGCAGGCCGAGCGGGCCGCGCAGGCGCTGGAGGAGTCGGCGCGCCTCGCCGCCCGGGCCTACAGCCTGGGGGAAGGCAATCTCGATCAGGTGTTGCTCACGCGCCGGCTGGCGCTCGATGGACGCCTGCAGGCACAGCAGGCACAGGTCGCCGCGCTGGCGGCAGGTGCCCGCCTGAAGCTGGATGCGCACGAGTTGTGGCCGCTGGACGTGCATGCGGACGATGCGCATGCACATCCGTAGCCGTTGCGGGGCTCCATCCGCACGCATCGCAAAGGCATCAAGGGCAGGTCATGGGGCGCCAATACCCTCGGCAGCCCCACGCTCAGGGTATGGCGGGCGCGGGTGTGGCCGTGGGGACGGCAGGGGCTGACGTACTGTGACTCATGCGGTGCGCTTCTTCCTGCATCGCCGCGATCTGTTCGGGCTTCAACTGCCACACCAGGCTGTCGCGTGCCTTGGCGGCGGCATCCACGCCTTGCGCGGCGGCAAGGTTGAACCACAGGTAGGCACGCGCCTTGTCGATCGCGGTGCCGGTTCCGTACCGATAGAGTTCGCCCAGGCTGTACTGCGCCTTGGCGTAGCCGCGTTTCGCCGGTTTTTCGATCCAGCTGAAGGCGGCCTTGTAATCCTGCACCACGCCNNATATTGGTATTCCGCTTCGGCCAGGCCCTGTTTCGCCGCCAGCGCAAACCACTTCGCGGCTTCCTTGTCGTTCTGGACCACGCCGTCCCCTTCGGCATAGCGCATGCCGAGCTGCAGCTGGGCATCGGCATCGCCTTGCGCCGCGAGGCTGTGCGGCAGGCTTTCCGGGATGTGCCCGGTCGGCGGGATCGCCTGCTGATCGAGCGCCAGCCAGGCCGTGGCGCCGATCAGGACGCCGACGCCGAGCAGCAGAAACAGGGGCTTGAAGGGATTGAAGACCCAGAAGCGGTGCTTGCAGTCACGGCAGCGCAGCGGCGTATGCAGCAGCAGGTGACGTACGCCGTCGTGTGCATGCAGGGTGCCACTGCGAATCTTGTCGCTCCCGCATTGTGGGCAGACCCGCGACATGGCGCGGCCTAGCGCGACTGCGCGACGAGGTAATCGACCGCGGCCTTGACGTCGGCATCGGCCAGAGAGGGGTTGCCGCCCTTGGCCGGCATGGCGCCCTTGCCGCGCAGGGCGACGCCATAGAGGGTTTCCATGCCTTGCGCCAGACGCGGGTTCCAGGCCGCGGCATCACCGATTTTGGGGGCACCCGCCACGCCCTTGTCGTGGCAGAACGCGCAGGCCTGGCGATAGATTTGCTGGCCATGCGTGAGGTCGGATGCGGGCGTCGTTGCAGCGCTTGCGGTCGTGGCGGGTGCGGCCGGCTTGGCTGCAGGCGCGGCCTCACTGGGCGCTGCCGCCGGGGTACTCGCTACAGCAGTCGTCGCAGGTGCGGCATCGGCCATCGCCGGGGCGGCTTCGGGTTGAGGGCTGTCGACGACCGGAGCAACCGGTTCGGGCGTGGCCTGCGGGGTCTCGACCACAGCCGGCTGGCTGGCTGGCGCGGGTACGTCTTCAGACTTGCCGCAGGCAAGCAGCGATGCGGCTGACGCGACGATCAGAAAAGTGGCTGCGTAGTTCATGCGTGTTCCCCTGGGGTATTGCCTGAAATCGTCTGTCCGCGCAGGTGGCCCGTGCGCAGCAGCGCCCGCCGTGGCTTATTGTTTTTTGTCGCCCTTGTCGCCCTCTGCCGAAGGCGCAGCAGCGGCCGGTGCAGCCGGTTCCGGTGCCTTGAACTTGGCGCCGCCCGAGTTGGCCAGGTAGGCCACGGCGCGTGCCATTTCGATGTCGGACAGATCGCCGTCGCCGCCGCGCGGGGGCATCTGGCGAATGCCTTCGATCGCGTGCTTGATCAGGGTGTCGTAGCCCTGGCCGAGGCGGCCGGCCCGNNGGGGGCGCCCAGCGCACCCGAACCATGGCACGAGGAACACACGGCGTCATAGACTTCCTGACCCGATTTTTCGACCCGGGGCGCATTGGCGTCGAGGGCGGCCAGCTGGGCGAAAGGCTTGATGCGCTTGAGCGTCGCTTGTTGGGCAGCGTCGCTGGCGGTGTCGGGCTGGTGCGTGTCCTGGATGCTGAGCACCAGCTGGACGATGAGGAAAATGGCCAGCAGGGGCGCGAACAGCCCGGCAAGAACGGAAATGATGATTTCCTGCGGGGTGGCTTGAGTCATCTTGGCGTGCGTATCGGCCATGAAAATTTCCTTAGGGGGGTGGCATCGAAAGCCGGGATTATAAGGAAAGCCACTCCGACAGGAAAGGGCGGCAGGCCTGCCGGATGGACGCCATTTGGCAAACCGGCTATGCTTCGCACCTCCCAGGAGCCCCCACACTCCATGCGCCCGTAGCTCAGCTGGATAGAGTACTGCCCTCCGAAGGCAGGGGTCGTGCGTTCGAATCGCGCCGGGCGCGCCACATCATTCTCAGGCCACACACGGCTTCAGCCCTTATCCCGCAAAGGTTTAATCTCTGCACGGCGGGGTTAAACTGTGGACTGGCGTTATTTACGAGTGCTTCAATCATGGCCATACCCACCCCGACCGACATCAAGCTGCACCAGGCTTCGCACAAGCTGGAAATCGCATTCACCGATGGCGCGCGTTTCGAACTGCCGTTCGAGTTGCTGCGCGTCTATTCGCCGTCCGCCGAAGTGCGCGGCCATGGCCCCGGCCAGGAAGTGCTGCAGGTCGGCAAGCGCGACGTGCTGATCAACGCCGCCGAGCCGGTCGGCCTGTACGGCATCAATTTCGTCTTCTCCGACGGCCACGACACCGGGATCTATTCCTGGGAATACCTGTATGACCTGGGTGTGAACCAGGCCGCGCTGTGGGACGAATACCTCAAGCGCATGGAGGCCGCCGGCGCCTCGCGCGACGCCGGCATCGCCAAAATGTTCGAGCAGCGTCCCAAAGGGAAATGATCCCGGCGCAAGTTATGCCGGAACGGCCTGCCATATCCAGCGCGCCCCCCGGGGCGCGTTTTGTTTGGGTGCGGCGCAGATGAGGCTCGCCGCCGCCATTGCCGAAACGATAGCTGCGGCAACCGGCGTCCCGTGTGGCGCTGTCGCGCTGCGCCGCGTCGGCGGGGGCGACATCAGTCAGTCTTTCCGCGTGAGCGACGGCGCGCGCAGTTTTTTCGTCAAGGCGAATCGCGCCGAACGCTTGCCCATGCTGGAGACCGAGGCCGACGCGCTGCATGCGCTCGCCGCCACCTGCAGCGTTCGCGTACCGCAGCCGCTGGGTTGGGGCACGGCGGAAGAGCAGTCGTTTCTGGTGCTGGAATATCTGGAATTGCGCAGCAGCGGCGATGCCGCGCGGCTGGGTGTGCAGCTGGCGCAGTTGCACCGTGCGCCGCAGGGCCGCTTCGGCTGGGCGCACGACAACTGGATCGGCAGCACGCCGCAGCCCAACGGCTGGCAGCATGACTGGATCGCGTTCTGGCGCGACCGGCGGCTCGGCTTTCAATTGAAGCTGGCGTCGCAAAACGGCCATGGCGGCGCGTTGCAGCACGACGGCGAGATCCTGCTTGCCCATCTCGAAGCCTTTTTCGACGGCTATGTGCCGGTTCCCTCGCTGCTGCACGGCGATCTCTGGGGCGGCAATCACGGCTACCTTGGCGACGGCACCCCGGTGATCTTCGACCCGGCCCTGTATGTCGGCGACCGCGAATGCGACCTCGCGATGAGCGAACTCTTCGGNNCCGCGAAGCCTGGCCGCTCGATGCAGGTTATGCGGTGCGCCGCACGCTCTACAATTTGTATCACGTCCTCAACCACGCCAACCTGTTCGGCGGTGGCTATGCGGCGCAGGCGCAGCGCATGATGGCGCAGCTGCTGGCCGAGATTCGCTGAAGGTTTTTAGTTCGCCAGCGAACGCAGCGTCGGCACGGGCAGCCCGAAGGCGTCGGCATGCGCGAGGGCGCGCGCCAGCCGTGCCGGCGCCGAACGGCCGGTGCAGCCGTGGTCGGGGTCGCCGTCGAAGGCTTCGAGCATGCCTGCGATGAGCTTCTCGCGATCGTGCGCAATACCGGTCAGCGCATCCTGCACGTCCATCACCTCGTTCGCCACCTGACGCGCGAAGGCTTCGTGCTGTGCCCACAGCTGCGACACCGTGCCGCCGGTTTTCAGTCCCGCGATGTTGGTGGTGAGGATGTAGACGTTCTTGCGCACCAGTTCGAACAGCAGTTCGTCGCCCAGGCCGACTTCGCGACACGGCAGGTCGATCGAGGCCAGCGCCCGGCACAGCAGATGAGCGCCGGGGCCGGCCACGGGCGAGGCGATCAGCGGCTTGGCGTCAGTGCCCTTCTTCTTCTCGAACCAGACCGAGATCACTGTGGGATCGACGTAGCGGTATTTTTCCCAATCGCGGGGCAGCAGCTCGTTCTGGATCAGCGCAACATGCGGCCGCCAAGCGCCGGGCATCGCGGCCAGCACGGTGTGCAGGTCATTCTCGGCGACCGCCACCAGCACCAGCGCGGGGTCGGGATGCGCATGCGCAACGGTGAACAGGTCGTCGCCGCGGTTGACCGGGATCACGCTGCAGCCTGCACGCAGCAGGCCGCCGGCGAACACGCGGCCCAATTGCCCCAGGCCGATGACGACGATATCGCTCATTCGAGTCCCTTGGAATGCAGGTACTCGTCGTAGGTGCCCATGTAGAACTCGACGCCCTCGGGGGTGATTTCGAGGATGCGGGTGGCGAGGCTGGAGACGAACTGGCGGTCGTGCGAGACGAAGATCAGCGTGCCCTTGAACAGGTCGAGCGCGAGGTTGAGCGACTCGATCGATTCCATGTCCATGTGGTTGGTCGGTTCGTCCATCACCAGCACGTTGTGGCGGCCGAGCATCAGCTTGCCGTAGAGCATGCGGCCCTTTTCGCCGCCGGACAGCACGCGCACCGACTTCTTGACGTCGTCGCCGGAGAACAGCAGGCGGCCGAGGATGCCGCGCAGCACCTGCTCGTCGTCGCCCGACTGGGTCCACTGGTGCATCCAGTCGGTCAGATTGAGGTCCATGTCGAAATCGCTGACATGGTCCTGCGAGAAATAGCCGACGTTGGCGTTCTCGCTCCAGCGCACTTCGCCGAACTGCGGCGTCAGTTCGCCCATCAGGAGCTTCATCAGGGTCGACTTGCCGACGCCGTTGCCGCCGATGACGGCCATTTTCTCGCCGGCTTCCAGCGAAAAGCCGAGGTTGGTGAACAGCGGCGTACTGTCGTAGCCGAACTTGAGCGCCTCGACCTCGAGCGCGCGGCGGTGCAGCACCTTTTCCGGCTCGAAGCGGATGTAGGGGTTCTGCCGCGAGCTGGGTTTGAAGTCCTCGATCTTGATCTTGTCGATCATTTTCATGCGGCTGGTGGCCTGGCGCGCCTTCGACTTGTTGGCGGAGAAGCGGCGCACGAATTCCTGCAGTTCGGCGACCTTGTCCTTGGCCTTGGCGTTCGCCGACGCCTGGCGTTCCTTGGCCTGGGTCGAGGCCAGCATGTAGTCGTCGTAGTTGCCTGGATAGACCTTGATGGTGCCGAAGTCGAGGTCGGCCATGTGGGTACAGACCTGGTTCAGGAAGTGGCGGTCGTGCGAGATGACGATGATGGTGGCGTTGCTCTCGTTCAGCACGTTTTCCAGCCAGCGGATGGTGTTGATGTCGAGGTTGTTGGTCGGTTCGTCGAGCAGCA